>CADBOL010000160.1 GCA_902796295.1 Oscillospiraceae bacterium | reverse complement strand
GGCAAGCAGAAGCAGAGCGCGGCCGCAAAAGCAGCGCAGAGAGCAGCAACAAACGCGGCTTCATCCGTCGCAAGGAGCGTCAGCACAAACATGATCAACTCCGTGCTCGGCGGAAAGAAGGCAAGCGCGCAGACCATAGCCAAGAGAGCGGCGACGAATGCGCTCAGCTCTGTAATGAGAACAGGCACCAGCTCATTTATCAGAGGATTATTCGGCAACAAAAAATAATAATGGCTTAGCATTTAAGCGAAAAACAAACAGAGTAACGAAGAGTCCGCGTTTGCGGACTCTTCTTAATTAGCAATGTGCAATTAGCAATGTGCAATAAACGGTCGCTTCGCTCCGGTTATTATGAGTCGCAAATCAAATAACAGTAAAAAAGCTCACGGGTTGCAAAACCTGTGAGCTTAATTTAAATTGACTTTATTTGACAATCAGTGACCAGAGCTTTTTGAAGAGCACAAATATCCTGAGACTGAAGAACTGATTTGAAATCCTCTTTGCGTAAGCGGCGACGGATTCGTCTCTTACATATTCCTGAGGAGCAGTACCGTCATCGATTACAAACGCCTGTGTAAGAGTGATGCCGCCCTCGCCCATCAGCTGGCAGCGGACATAGAGGAAATCATCCGAGCCTTCGATTTCATCAAGATCGACTGTATATTCGGCAGCGTCTTCCGTCTGAGCAACCTCTTTTGAATCGATGACATTGCCGTCTGCAACCCACTTGATATCGTAGGCGTTATTATATTTGACTGTAATCTTGTGGCCGTCGACCTTAATGTCGGAAAACATCGGATACGGGATATCGGTATCTCTCGCGTCAAGATCCTCGGCGGGGCCGAATTTCTCGGTATCTTTGCGGATAACTCTCGTCACGGCAAAGAATGAGCCTGACTGCATCGTCTTTCTGACATTTTCCTCGGTATTCTCTTCCATCATAAATACCGAGAATGACGAATCGACATCGCGCAGGAAATGAGTGTCTCCGTTTGAGAAACCGTTGACTCTCTTGCCGTAGGGAAGGCACGCCATAAGCAGGTTATCCCAGGTATCCCTGTCATATCCGGTTGTGCCGTTATGCTCATTGAAAACCTCCATACCGAGGCATGAATCATATCGAAGGAGGATGTCAGCGAAATACGCAATCTTTTCGGGATCGGAGCAGTTTGCGCGGTCGCTGTTGCTCTCGAGCCAGTCGCCCGGATGATTTATAAACGAAACGGCGCCGTAGTGATCCGCGAGGCGTACCGCTCCCTCATAATCGTTTTCATATCCGAGATAGTTATCTCCCGCATGAGGCGGAAGGAAAATGGCGTTGACGTGGTCTTTTGTGATGGTGAGAGCGTTAAGCTCGTTGCCGCCCGTGACGCAGAGCATTCCCCTGCCTCTCGCCTTTCCGTCAACGGGGAAGGATCCGTCCTGAAGGGCGTTGAATTCCTCATCTGTGAAATAGTGGACAAAATGCCCGATAATCCTCTGATAGAGATAAAGAGGAAGCTCGGTGGGCTTTTCATTCCAGGGCTTGCCGGTTACACCGTGATCGGTCATCGCTAGAAAATCAAAACCGTGCTCATAATAAGAGATAATCATATCTCTGTAATCAACCTCGGCATCGCTGACGAAGGAATGAGTGTGGAGATTTCCCTTATAAGCTCCCCAGGCGTTATCGCCTGACCATACTACGTCCTCATAAGGTGAAACAATCTTATAGCCGTTTTTTGCAGCAGTTCCTTCTTTTGCGGGCTCAGCCGCGCCGGCGCACAGAGGAATAAGCATAATCAATACCATCCCGAAAGAAATAAGTTTAAGAACTGTCTTTTTCATTAAATCATTCGACCTCCCGGTTTGTTTCTCCGGCAGTCTGTGTCTGAGAGGACTCGGACTGCTTCGATTTATTGCTGTCAGCCGTCTTTTTGACAAGAACGCCCGATATAAGCACAAAAACAATTATTACCGCAACCGGTATCGCGACAACCCAGGGCTGTTCGCCCACGGATTTGAGCAGAGTCCCGAAAAGCGTGTAGACTATAATAAGCGGTATGTTTCCGATTATCGCGCCTGCCATATAGTTTTTATACGATATATTCATCGCGCCGAAAAGCAGACTTGATAAGTCTCCGGGCATAATCCCGGAAAACTTTACAATTGCCGTGAGCTTTGTCTCATTCATACCCACAAAATCATCGATTTTTTTCACCGCCCTGAATTTTCCTTTAAGCGTGTCAAGCATTCCGGCTCCGGTAAATCTGCCGAGGAAAAACGGAATCGAAAGACTCAGAACGACAGAGATGAAATTTACTGCGAGCGCAAGGAAAAAATCAGGCATCATATACCCGCAGATTGAGAGAATTACCGCAGGCGGAAAAATCAGCGCAAAAGATTTCACCACGGAAATCCCGATGAGAATCAGCGAAACAGTAAGGACTCCGCCGCGGAGCATTTCGCTGAGATTTTTGATATTTGAAACTTTGATATTATATTTTTGTATCAGAAATATACCGAGCGCCATCAAAGCCAGGAGCAGAATCCCCGTGACGGTCTGAAGCACTTTGATAAGGGCAGAATAATCTTTCTTTTCATTCATATAATCACCGCAATTCAGACGGATTGATTTCCGGAAAACAGTATATAGCAAAAAAGCGGAAAATTCAACATCGCAGTTTATAATTCAATCGTATTTCCCGTTGAGAGATAATGAAGATTATCCATATATCTTTTCATAAACGCATACTGTTCAACGCCTGTACAGTGGCAGGTATAATATACTGTCGGATATCCGTCAAGCATCTCGGAATATCCGGCAAGCTCTTCACCCGGCTCAATCTTTGAAAAATGAAAACCGCCTATAAGTATATCCGGCTCAAACCGGCTGACGATATTGACGATTCCCCTGTGAGAGCAACCGCTGAAAAGCACGGTTTTCCCGTTTTCCTCGACAAGCATATAATGCTCGTGTCTGAAGTCATCCGAAACAAGGCACTGGCCGCGGCGGGTGCAGAGCCCGGCCGAGCCGAAATCAACAATCCTGGGGATATCTTCACCTGAATACAGTGTGACATTATCTGTCAGCGGAGTCACGCCGTCTGTGAGAATAACCCTGCCGCTGTCAAGGATCTCCGGGTCAAGGCCTATATATTTCCCCCCGGCGTTGTGATGCGGTTCAAACGCATATTTACTCATATAAACGGGCGCTGTATCATTCTGCTCAAAAAACGTGAGCAGACCTCCCCCGTGGTCATAGTGACCGTGAGAGAGCACGGCAAAATCCACACCGGCAAGGTCAATTCCGAGAGAACCGGCATTCTTCGAAAAGAGGTCACTCTGCCCCGAATCAAAGAGAATCTTTTTATCCTTAAGCTCAATAAACAGGCTCAGCCCGTGCTCACACGGGAGCCCGTGATATGAAGTATTCTCGCAAAGAACGGTTATTTTCATTTTTTCACCTGCCGGTTAATTAAAGGCTGTCACATTTGGTGAAAACCCGATGCGGCAGCCTTATTAAAATTAAAGTCTTATTACTATATCAAAAGGTATAAAATCAGATATTTTATCAAGTATTCTGAATATGACGGTTCTGATGACATCCATAAAGATGACGGATGATTCAACAATACCGGTAAGGAATTTCATAAAGCCGTCATTTTCCGTTATTACGAGAGACGCACCCTCCACGCCGTAAACATTTCCGTTCGCGTCTCTGTATTCAGTCTCCTTCTCGCCGCAGACCGAGCAGGTTCTTGTGTATGACTTGAGTCCGCCTCCGAAATCGGTTCCGTCATCCCACTCGCTGAATGAATGCCCTTTGGCGGGGATATCAGTCCTGACAACTTTGCCGCAGTGCTCACAGACCTTCATATCGTAGCCGACTGTATTGCAGGTCGGCTCTTTATGCTGATTGGGGCCGTATGAATGAACTCCGGTGATGACAGCATCAAGCGGAACATTTTTGGCGTCTCTTATCTGAGTGACATCAGTCCATTTGCCGTCAAGCAAAAGATAAGACTGTTTCTCTTTTTCGGATGTATAATTTGACACTTCATACGGGCAGCCGCTTGAATACCCGGCAACCACATAAAAGCCGTCGCCTTTTTTGATTGACGGAGCGCCGGAAAGCTTTACGGTATAATAACCCGCGTCATCGTAATGCCCGCTGTAACTCGCGAGAAGCTTTCCCGAATCGGGGACGCCGTCGCCTTTATCGGAATAGACTTCAATTTTTATATCGGCGGGGTCATAAACCATAAAAGCAACGCTGCTTATGACACCGCTCTGCTCAGCAATATAGTAGCAGGCGCCCTTTTCCGGCTTTCCGGTTTCAGTCAGCGGATAGCCGTTATATGAATATCTGCTCTCGCAGTCGTTATTGACCTTAACCGATAATCCCATTACCGTCGCAATCGTCGGGTCGTTATAGGGAAGCCAGAAATAGCCGCCGTCGCCCCAGTCGGAGCCCCAGCTGTTTTTACACAGCCACGCGCCTTTTTCCCTCATTACAAACGAGCTCAGTTTACCCTGAACAATGAAATCATCATCCCAGCCGACTATGGCGACAGAGTGATTATTTATAATCGGCAATTTATTATCGGCAACGGTTCCGTTTGTTCCGAAATAAAACTTTGTGCCGTTAAAATTACAGACCGCGGAGCCGTGTTTCATTATCCAGTTTTTTATATCGCTTTTATCGGTAATATCGAGCTCGACCACATCTTTGATTCTGACATTGCAGCCGGAAGCAAGGCGCTGAGCGTCGGTGTAATTTCCCATTAATGTAACCGAAACCGGGCTGTAAGGGAAATCGTGCTCATATGCGATGCCGCAGTCGGTTTTGAGAGCCGCCGTGATTTCAATATCGGCGGCACCGGCCATATAAACATCGCCTTTGTAATCCGCTCCGTCACCGTAATAACGCGAATTCTCATCACTCCAGCCGTTGTTTACGGCAAACCAGTAAAGATAAGCTTCGGAAAAATCGGTGTTATCCTTTGTGCCGTAGCCCTAAATAATATAATCTGATTCAAGACAGCTGACCGCAGAAAACGCGGCGCAGCACCCGGCAAGCCCCTGGCTTTTAACAGGTGTGACATATCCTTTATCGGCCGCGCTGTATTTTGAAGGCAGATCCGCGGCAAACGCCGTAACAGCGAGCGATGAAATAATAAGAAGAGCAAGTAAAGCTGAAATAATCTTTTTCAAAAATATATCCTCCTGTCGTATATCAGAACGGAAGTATTGTTGCAAAAAAGTAAACCAATCTCATCATAACTGTTTTATAAAAATCGGTAAACAGCTGTGCGGAAGTACGGAAGCCCGAAATAATATTTGTATAAATACCGGAAAAGAAGCTGTTACTGCTGACAATCTCTTCCGCTTCTTTAAGACTGATTATGTTTCCGTTTGAATCTCTGAACTGTCTTTCCTTCTCTCCGCAGACTGAGCATTCTCTGGTGTAAGCGGTGATTCCGCCTCTGAATGAATCGGCGCGAGTCCACTCACTGAAGGAGTGTCCCTTTGCGGGTATATCGGTCCTCACGACCTTGCCGCAATGCTCACAGACCTTCATATCATATCCTACAGTCGTACAGGTCGGATCCTTATGCTGATTCGGGCCGTATGAGTGAACGCCGACAATAATCGCATCAACGGGAACATTGTTCGCATCCCTTGTATCGTTAACGTCAGTCCACTTGTCATTCACTAAAATATACGACTGCTTCGCGCCGGAACTCGTATATTCGGAAATTTCAAACGGACAGCCGGTTGAATACTCGGCAACAACATAAAATGAATCGCCTTTTTTAATCGCGGCGGGATTCGCGAGCTTAACCGTATAGTAGCCCTCATCGTCATAGTGGCCGCTGTAACTCGCAAGCATCTTGCCGGAATCGGGAACCGAATTTCCCTTATCGGAATATACGCCTATTTTGATATCGGTATCGGGGGCGGTATAAAAAGCGACCTTGGCTATGCTGCCGCTCTGATCAGCCGTGAAAAGATTCGCTCCTTTAACGGGTTTGGAAGAAGTATAAATCGCGTAACCGTTATATGAATATTTGTCGGTGCACTCATTATTCACCGTGACTGAGATGCCCATAATTGAATTGATTGTGGGATCGGAATAAGGAAGCCAGAAATAGCCGTCATCTCCCCATTCTTCGCCCCAGCTGTTTTTGCAGAGCCAGGCGCCCTTGTTTCTCATAACAAGAGAGCTGAAAGCGCCCTGAGCGATAAAATCATCATCCCAGCCGACTATCGCAACCTCGTGATTGTTAACGAGGGCAAGCGGATTGTTTGCAACGGTTCCGTTAGTACCGGTATAGAATCTTGTGCCGTTGAAAGTGACGGCGGCGGAGCCGTGCTTGAGAATCCAGCTCTGAACATCGGTTCTGTCGCTGATATCAAGCTCTACAATATCTTTTATTCTGACATTGCATCCCGAGGCAAACCTCTGCGCATCGGAATAGCTGCCCATTTTTGAAGCGGTATAGGCACTGTATGGAAAGTCGCGTTCAAACGCTATTCCGCTGTCTGTTTTGAGAGCGGAAACCAGGTCGGAATCTACGACGCCCTGATTATAGACGCTGCCGCTGAACAGCACGCCGTCGCCGTAGTAATCTGATTTTTCGTCAGCCCATGCGCTGTTGACAGCGTACCAATGCAGAAACGCCTCGGAAAAATCGGTGTTATCCTTTGTGCCGTATCCCTGCATTATATAATCCGATTCAAGGCAGCTGACCGCGGCAAAAGCTCCGCAGGCGCCGAAATCACCCTGGTCTTTGACACAGGTGACATATCCCTTATCAACCGCGCTGTATTTTGAAGGAATATCTGCCGCAAATGCGGTCATACACACAGCGCATATAATCAATACAACAAGTATTGGCGAAACAATTTTCTTCATAAAACATCCTCCTTGTAAGGACCGGTCAATACCGTCCCATTAAAGCTTTGAAAGCGTATCCATTACATAATTGCCGAATTCTTCACAGGTGCATCCGTCTTCTCTGCCCGTGATATGAATCTTTTTCTCTTCATACATGCAGATATCGAGAGCTCTCTCGAGCTTGTCGGCCTCGGCCTGCTTTCCGATATGTGAAAGAAGCATTACGGACGCTCTGAGCATCGAGGCGGGGTCTGCGTATTTGCCTCTGCCCTCTTTTATCATACGCGGAGCAGAGCCGTGAATAGCTTCAAACATAGCATATTTTTTGCCTATATTCGCCGAGCCTGCGGTACCCACGCCGCCCATAAACTCAGCCGCCTCATCGGTAATTATATCGCCGTAGAGATTGGGAAGAACAAATACCTTGAAATCTTTCCTGCGCTTGGGGTCAATGAGCTTTGCCGTGGTAATGTCGATATACCACTCATCGGTAGTGATTTCGGGATAGTCTTTACCTATATTCTTTGCGAGATTCAGGAATTTACCGTCGGTGGTCTTTATGATATTGGCTTTCTGAATAATTGAAACCCTGTCTTTGCCGTTTTTTCTGGCGTATTCATAAGCAAGCTTCGCGATTCTCTCGCTGCCCTCGGTTGTGGTTACAACGAAATCCATCGCAAGATCATCGGTGATATTGACTCCCTTTGAGCCGACAGCGTATGCGCCTTCGGTATTCTCGCGGAAGAAGGTCCAGTCAATACCTTCCTCGGGAATCTTTACCGGGCGGACATTGGCAAAAAGATCAAGCGCCTTGCGCATTGCGACATTTGCGCTCTCGATATTGGGCCAGGGATCGCCTGCCTGGGGAGTGGTTGTCGGCCCTTTGAGAATGACGGGGCATTTTTTAAGCTCTTCCATCACGTCATCGGGAATTGCTTTCATTACCTTGACTCTGTTTTCTATGGTAAGACCGTCAATTGTCTTAAACTCAATCTTTCCGCTCTCAACATCTTCTTTAAGAAGGAACGCGAGAACTCTCGCGCTCTCCGCGGTGATAATGGGGCCTATGCCGTCGCCGCCGCAGACACCTATCGTGAGCTTGTCGAGTTTTGAGTAATCGAGGAAATCGCCCTCCTGCTTTATTCTTTCACTTCTCTCATTCTGTTCAATGACGAGAGCCTTGAATTTTTCAACCGCATTCTGAAGCTGTTCATTTGTCATGGCTTTTGTCTCCTATCTGCTGTTATTCTTTGTATAGTTAAGAAGTCCGCCGGCAAGAATCATATTCTTCTGCCTTTCGGAATAATCATGGCAGAGCTCATATTCTTCGCCCTTTGTTACATTCCTGAGAGTGACCTTCCCGGAATTTTCAATTCTTTCGCGGATATTATCGAGCGAAAGAATATCATCGGTATCAATCCTGTCATAATCACCGGGATTCGCAAAAGTGAACGGCATAATACCGGCGTTGATGAGGTTTGCCATATGGATTCTCGCGAATGACTTGGCAATGACCGCTTTGATTCCGAGATAGAGCGGCACGAGCGCGGCGTGCTCTCTTGAGGAGCCCTGGCCGTAGTTTGCTCCGCCTATGATGAAACCCTTGCCTGCCGCTTTGCATTTCTCGGCAAAGTGCTCGTCACACTGTCTGAAGCAGAAATTCGAGAGATAGGGAATATTTGAACGG
>CADBOL010000159.1 GCA_902796295.1 Oscillospiraceae bacterium | reverse complement strand
CCCTTGCCTGCCGCTTTGCATTTCTCGGCAAAGTGCTCGTCACACTGTCTGAAGCAGAAATTCGAGAGATAGGGAATATTTGAACGGTAGGGCAGTATCTTTGCACCTGCCGGCATAATGTGATCCGTTGTGATATTGTCACCGACTTTGAGAATTGCGGGTGCCTCAATGCTTTCGGGAAGCGCGTCGCTTGACGGGAACGGCTTGATGTTGGGACCGTAAATAATCTCGACGCAGTCGGCATCCTTTTCATTAATCGGTTTTTCAATCATATTGTCATTTATGATGAATCTTTCCGGCATATTGATTTCGGGCATTTCGCCGAGCTCTCTCGGATCTGTGAGGAAACCCGTTATTGCGGAGGCGGCAGCCGTTTCGGGGCTGACGAGATAAATTCCTGCGTCTGCCGTACCGGATCTGCCCTCAAAGTTTCTGTTGAAGGTTCTGAGTGATATACCGGAAGAATTCGGTGACTGACCCATTCCTATACAGGGGCCGCACGCGCACTCAAGAAGTCTTGCCCCTGCCGAAAGGATATCGGAGAGAGCGCCGTTGAGTGAGAGCATATTGAGCACCTGCATTGAGCCGGGTGAAATAGTCAGCGACACATTCGGAGCAACTTTTTTGCCTTTGAGAATTGCCGCGACCTTGAGCATATCGAGAAGAGATGAATTGGTGCATGAGCCGATACATACCTGGTCAATCCTGATCTTTCCGATTTCCTTTACGGATTTGACTCTGTCGGGCATGTGGGGCATAGCTGCGGCGGGCTCAAGAGCCGAGAGGTCGATGTCGATTATTTCATCATATTCGGCATCCGCATCGCTTGAAAGCTCGGTCCAGTCTTCTTCCCTGCCCTGCGCTTTGAGGAATTCTCTCGTGATTTCGTCTGACGGGAATACTGAAGTTGTAGCTCCGAGCTCAGCGCCCATATTGGTAATGGTTGCTCTCTCGGGAACGGAAAGAGTCTTTACACCCTCCCCGCCGTATTCGATAATCTTGCCGACTCCGCCCTTGACACTCATGATTCTGAGCACTTCGAGGATTATGTCTTTTGCGCTGACCCACGGGGAAAGCTTTCCGCTCAGTTTTACAAGTGTCATTTTCGGCATGGTTGTATAGTATGTGCCTCCGCCCATGGCTACGGCGACATCAAGGCCGCCCGCGCCGATTGCGAGCATGCCGATTCCGCCGCCGGTGGGAGTGTGGGAATCGGAACCGATAAGGGTTTTACCGGGTTTTCCGAATCTTTCGAGATGAAGCTGATGGCAGATTCCGTTACCCGGCTTTGAATAGAGGAGACCTCTCTTCTTTGCAACCGACTGAATAAACCTGTGGTCATCCGCATTCTCAAACCCTGTCTGAAGGGTATTATGATCAATATAGGCAACAGAGAGTTCGGTCTTGACTCTCTCTATACCCATTGCCTCAAATTCAAGATAAGCCATTGTGCCCGTAGCGTCCTGCGTGAGGGTCTGGTCGATTCTGAGACCTATTTCGGTGCCCGGAATCATCTCGCCTTCAAGCAGATGGGCTTTAATCAGTTTCTGTCCTATAGTGTATCCCATAGATTACCTCCTGTGATAATCATATTATTTCAATTTTATATTATATGACCGCATAAATCAAAAGTCAAGTGAGACGGTACTATATAATACGGAAAAAATGATACTTCTCCGTACATATTACCGGAAACCGGAAAACGTGGCTGATAAATATGTTTTTATACTCTTTATTTCATTTTGGATAAACAAATCGCATAATAATGCCTGTTTTTCCCGAATCCTGCCCATTTGTTACAATTTAGAAACATTTCATTAATAAAAGTACCTTGAATTCACCTCAAAAAAAATGTATTCTAAAACTGCAAAGACAATCTAAGGAGTAATGCCATATGAAACTCAGAAACATTATCGCGCTCATGCTCGTATTCGTGCTTGCATTCGGTCTTGCATCCTGCAAGAAACAGCAGCAGCAGAAAGAAACCAAAGTCAAAGAGAATAACTTTGAAAAGGTAAGCGAAGTCAAGATAGTTGACGAAAAGGGTGAGGAGCATACTCTCGCCACACAGGTCAACGAAGACACAGGCGAAACCGAATACTTCTATGAAGACAATTCCGGTAACGTTGTCACCGTCAAAGCAAAAGAGGCGGATAAGGGCGGCAAGACGGAATTCTACGTAGTTAATAACGAAGGCGAAGAGGTTACGGTTGAGGCAACCGTCAAAGAAAAGGTTGTTACCGTTCCCAGGACCAGAAGAAGCGAGGGCCTCGCCAAAGACGCTCAAGGCGCCACGGTCGCTACATCTCCCGGTTCATCCGATCCTTACGGCGATGTTTCACTCACACCCGAGCAGGAATCATTCCTTGCGAATTTCAGCGGCGATAATGCCGAAAAATTTGTGGATCATAACGCCGAAAAAGCAACTCTCGCACTCGGCAATAACATTCACAAGATAAGTATGGATTCCATCAGCGATGAAAACATATCCGCAGATGCTGCCTCCAGAAACCAGGGGCAGAAATTCTTCCAGGATATTTCGAGCAAAAACGCATACACCATGAAATTTGTCATGAGCAGCACCGCTGACAATCAGACCTCCTCAATGCCCGTCATAATTGCGAAAAACGGCGACAAGATGTATATTGAAGCATCGGCTCCCATTGACATCAGCAAAGATTCCGGCAGTATGACAATAAAGGCATATATCAACGGAGACAAAGCGCGTATTTATACACCCAATCTCAAGGCATATATGGATCTTCCCTCCGACCAGGTCAAAGAATTCATGGATGAATTCAAACTCGGCGTAGAAGCTCCGGAAAAGAGCAACTACAAGGGAACCGTCAAAACAAGTATCGGCGGAAAGAACTTTGAAGTCGATGTTTATGAAAACGATACCGGCACATCATACTATTACTATGACGGGCAGAATCTCAAGAGAATTGAGCACAAAGATAAAGACGGAACAGCTTCCATTATTGAGATTACCCAGGTTGCATACTCGGCCGACAGCAAACTGTTCACCGAGCCTTCCGGATACTACAACATGACCGATCTTCTCAGCCAGGACGGTATGGACAACTGGTTTTAAATCATAAATGAATAAATCTGCTTTCATTACCGGAGCATCCGGCGGAATCGGCAGCGCAGCTGCGTATAAGCTCGCCTGTGACGGATATTCACTTGCCCTTTGTTACTGCAATGACAGAAGCGGCGCCGAAGAGCTCGCAGGCAGGCTTGACCTGATAAATGCAAACTATGAGATTTACCGTCTCGATGTTTCCGACACAGAAAAAACAGAAACCGTATTCAAAGAAGCTGCCGAGAGATTCGGCGGCTTCTCGGTGCTTTTAAACTGCGCGGGCATCGCCCTTCAGAAGCTTCTGACAGACACATCGCCCGAAGAATTTGACAGGCTTTTAGCCGTAAATCTCAAGGGAGTCTACAATACCTGCCGGGTGGCTGTGCCGGATATGGTGAGAAACAAATACGGAAGTATCATAAACATCTCCTCAATGTGGGGAAATTACGGCGCCTCGTGCGAAGCCGTCTACTCGGCGACAAAAGCCGGAGTAATCGGATTCACAAAGGCTCTCGCCAGGGAGCTCGCGCCGAGCGGCATACGTGTCAACTGCATCGCGCCCGGCGCTGTTGATACAAAGATGAACAATAATCTTTCCGATGCCGAAAAGTCGGCTTTTGCCGAAGAAATCCCCATGGGAAGATTCGGCACTCCGGATGAAATTGCCGAAATAGTATCATTCCTCGCGAGTGACAAATCAAGCTATATTACAGCTCAGGTACTGACCGCGGACGGGGGGCTCACCTGATGGCAGATAAAAAATATCCACACGCTGATCACCGTAAAAGGGTCAGAGAAGCCTTCAGGAAAAGCGATATATCCGACATCCCCGACACAGGTCTGCTTGAGCTTCTTTTGTTTTATTCCGTTCCGCGAAAAGACACAAATCCCATTGCAAAATCCCTGCTCGATAAGTACGGCTCTCTCAGAGGAGTTCTTGACGCTCCTTATGAAGAGCTCAAAACAGCAGAAGGAATCGGAGAAAGCTCCGCACTGCTGCTCTCGGTCCTGCCCGAGATTGCTTCGAGATACAGCGGGAAAACCGGACCGAAATCCGCACTTTTTGAACAGGGAGAGGCGGAAAAATATGTAATGAATCTCTTCGGGGATTCGGAAAATGAAAGATTTTATCTTATCTGTCTTGACACCTTCGGCAGGGCAACGGAATGCTCCCTGCTCGGAGAAGGCAGCCTTACGCAGGTTTCAATTGATAAAAAATCAGTCGTAAAGACAGCTGTTGATTCCGGTGCCGAGAGCGTAATCCTCGCTCATAATCACCCTCAGGGCGATGCGGCGCCCTCGGAAAACGACATCCTGCTCACCAAAGAGCTCAGTCGCCTTCTCGGAGAAATCGGCATAGGTATTGCCGACCACATCATTGCCGGAAAAGACGGCTGCCTGTCTCTCAGGAACACGGTAAAATTCCAAAATCTTTTTGATTGAGGTGCTTAATATGGCAGAGCCCGAGTATCATATCGGTCTGACAAAAGAAAACGGAGCAAAGTATGCGATAATTCCCGGAGACCCCGGCAGGGTGCCTCAGATTGCAGCATATCTTGATAACCCGCGTGAAGTAGCCTTCAACAGGGAATTCAGGACATTTGAAGGTTACCTTGAAGGAAAGAAAATCCTTGTTACCTCAACAGGTATCGGCGCTCCCTCAGCGGCAATCTGCGTTGAGGAGCTCGCTCATATCGGAGTCGATACTTTCATAAGAGTCGGTACCTGCGGCGGGATGCAGCTTGACGTAAATCCCGGGGATCTTGTAATCGCGAGCGCGGCGATAAGGCAGGACGGCACATCAAAAGAATACATGCCCGCTGAATTCCCCGCTGTTGCGGATATTGATGTCACGGCGGCTCTGCGCCTTGCGGCGGAGAAACTCAGATTCCCCTCTCACACGGGTATAGTACAGGCAAAAGACGCCTTCTACGGTCAGCACAGTCCCGATTCAATGGGCTGCTCCGATGAGCTCAAAAGCAAATGGCAGGCCTGGATAAAAGGAGGATGCCTCGCATCCGAAATGGAGAGCGGTATTCTCTTTATTGTTGCTTCTCTCCGCAGGCTGAAAGCCGGAGCTGTTTTTCACTGCGTGTGGAATCAGGAGCAGGCGGGGCACGGTATGCCTTCGGAGAATAAATCGGAAAACACCGGCCGCGCAATTCAAACGGCTGTTGAGGCTTTAAAAATACTGATTGACAATAAAGGCAAAGCTTTTTAAGGAGGAATATTGTGTACTGTGAAAAATGCGGCGCATTAATTGATGACGGCGCAAAATTCTGCACTGTCTGCGGCGCTTCGCTCAGCGGCGGCTTCGTAAATGAACAGAGACCTGCCCATGAGACGGATGCGAGACCGGCCGAAGTTTATAATGAAAGCGGTTCGTACCGTTATGACGAGCAGACCCGGAATGAGCCCTTTCATATTGACAATATCAACCGCAGCTCGGGTCAGTCGGGCGGCTACGGCGCATCCGCTCCCGGCTCTTCCGAATCATATATCAATCCGTCATTCGGCGAGGCGGTAAGAAGCTTTTTCATTCGCTATATCGATTTCAGCGGCCGCTCATCAAGAGCGGAATACTGGTTTGTATTCCTGATGAATTTTCTGATTACAACCGCCATAGGATTTCTTGCCAGAAACGTTTCAAACGCCTTTGCAATACTTGACTCCGTTTACAATCTCGCTGTTTTGATTCCCATGCTTGCCATTGATTTCAGACGGCTTCATGATACGGGCAGAAGCGGGTGGTATATTCTGCTCTGGCTCATCCCGATAGTCGGTTGGATTATACTGCTCATCTATCACTGTCAGGGAAGCGAAGGTCCGAATATTTACGGGCCCGAGCCGAAAAGAAAATAAAACCCGGCAATTCAGTCGGGTGACTTCTCTTATCCGTATTGTTTAAAAAAAATTAAAACAAACATAAAATTCTGTATAAATAACTATTTTATTTTAGGTAAATAGATGTTATAATACATCCGTATATGCAATATGCAAATAAGAACGGAGGGTTCAATTTGTCCGAGATTATCACAGTAAACAATCTGAGTAAGTCTTACGGCAGCCATCAGGTTCTCAAAGAGATATCTTTCGGCTTTGAGGGCGACCAGATCATAGGCCTTCTCGGCCCCAACGGCAGCGGTAAAACTTCTCTTATCAAAATACTCGTCGGTCTCATTCATGACTATTCCGGCGAAGTTTTGATAGACGGCAAAAAGCCGTGCCCCGAAACCAAGGCAATGGTAGCGTATCTGCCCGAGAAAACCTATCTTGCAGACTGGATGCGCTGCATTGACGCCGTGGATTATATGGCGGATTTCTATAAGGATTTTGACAGGGAAAAGGCGCTCAAAATGATGAGAACTTTCCAGCTGCCCGAAAAGCAGAAGGTAAAGACCATGTCAAAGGGTATGCAGGAAAAGCTTCAGCTCCTGCTCGTCATGTGCAGAAACGCCAAGCTCTATATGCTCGATGAGCCTCTCGGCGGCGTAGACCCCGCCGCAAGGCAGTTCATACTTGACACAATTATGAGAAACCACCCCGCCGGTTCAACGGTAATGCTCTCAACTCACCTTATCTATGATGTTGAAGACATTTTCAATTCCGTGCTTATGATCGGCAAGGGCAAGGTTCTTGTAAAAACGGAAACAGATAAAATCAAGGCGGCAGGCAAGACTGTTGAAGATTTATTCAAGGAGGTGTACGGCAGTGTTTGGGAAGTTGATTAAGAATGAATTCAAATCAAACATTCATACTCTCGGTATGATATATCTCACGGCGGTAGTGCTTGCGGGTCTTATGGCTCTCTCCTATGTTTTCAAGATTAACTGGATAAGCGCTATTTCAACCGCTCTGCTCATTGCTTCCGCAGGCATAGCAATAGTGGTTACATTCCTGCTTGTAATAGTGAATTTTCAGAAGTCTCTTTACGGCAACCAGGGATATCTCAGCTTTACCCTGCCCGTAACCAGCGGTCAGCTGCTCGCTTCCAAAGCGGTTGTGGCATTCTGCTGGATGCTCCTGAGTTTCATATTCGCGGGCGTTGTTTTCATAGGAGTTTATCTCTATGCGACCGCGATGGTCGGCGATGACGTAAAAGCCGCCATCTCAATGCTCAGACTATTCAGCGACGCAATCCCCGACAAAAAGATTGTAATAGAAATGATAATCCTTGTTGTCGTATTCATGTTCACCTGGATTGTATTCCTTATTTCGGAGCTTTTCTTTGCAATCACGCTCTCAAATACAAGAGCAATGCAGAAACTCGGCGGTTTCGCCATAATAGTTATGTTCTTCGTTGTATTTATAATAACCACGGTTATCAGCACTCTGCTGACAAAGAATGTTCCTCTCTCGCTCATAGTTACGCCCACGGCGATTGACCTTGCCACAGGCGTTGATATGAAT
>CADBOL010000158.1 GCA_902796295.1 Oscillospiraceae bacterium | reverse complement strand
GCGATGACGATACCAATGAAGAGGTTGAGAGACCGCTGCTTCTCAACGAGCTTGAGGTCGGCAAGGATTACGAAATCATCGTATCCAACTTCTCCGGCCTTTACAGATACAGGGTTGAGGATGTTGTTCACATCACAAGAATGTATAACAACACTCCCGAGTGTGAATTCATCTACAGACGCAACCTCATGATGAATGTGGCAAACGAAAAGACCACCGTAGATATGGTCAATGCCGCAATCAACAACTGCGTCAGTGAGCTCGGCGTGGAGTTTGAGGGCTTCTCATTCTATCCCGATTTCACATCAAAGCCCCCGCGCTACACACTTCTTATCGAGCTCAAAGGCGGAGCTCTCGATGAGGACGGCAGGCAGAAATTCATTGACGCTCTTGACCATCAGTTTGATGAAATCAATGAGAAATTCTATAAGTACAGACGCTGGGGTATGCTCGGCAGACCCGAAGTCCTCTTCCTCAAGCCCGGCACTTATGTTGACTACAATAAATTCCTCGCCGACAAGGGCGTTGTTCTTAACCAGATCAAGCCGGTTACCGTCATCAACAACGAAGAGAGAGAGAAGTATTTCTTTGAGCATGTTGAGACGGACGCGGACGTTGTAAAAGAAGTGCTTGCCAAGTTTTCTGAGGACTGATATATCCTTTGTCTGATTTGAGGTGTCTTTTATGTTAATGACAGTTCAGGATTATAAAAAAACCGACATCGCGTTTGATGAGAGCAAATTCTGCAGCAAGCTTTCAAATATTTTCCGCAGGCTCAAGACTACTGCCAGCGACGGCAAGCTCGAAGAGATGCAGCCGTATCTGACTGAGAGCTTTTACGATAAGCTCTCGTCTCAGATTGCAAAGAGAGCGGAAAACGGCATAGTTCTCTATACCGAGAGAATTACCGTGCTCGGTGTCAAAATACTAACGGTCGAATCATCGGAAGATACAGACAGCATAACGGCCGATGTCAGATACAGGACCGTCGAGTATCTTGCTGATAAAAAGACACATGAATTTGTCAGCGGTGATAAAACGGAAGATTTTCTGACAGCTGTGGTTGTTCTCAAAAGGCAGGCCGGTATAAAGACTGCCGTACAAAGCGGAATGACGGTTCAGAACTGCCCCTACTGCGGAGCTACAGTTAATATCAACAAGTCCGCAAAGTGCGATTACTGCGACAGGATTCTCAATACGGATTCATTCTACTGGCTCATTGACGCTGTCGCCGCAACGCATACAGACAGATAATATTTGACATTTACGGAATAATGTGGTAAAATACCATTCCACAGCAAAGGTTTCAGGCAATTTTATTGTTTAATATAATATTAAACGGGAGGACAATTTTATGAAAAAAGCAAAAGCACTTGTGTCAATAGTTCTGGTGCTTCTTCTTGTCTTCGGTACCGCAATGGTTTCATTTGCCGCCGAGGTTACGGAAAAAGAGCCGAATAATGACAAAGCTCAGGCAACCGAATTCAACATCAAAAATGTAATCACCGGTTCAATTTCGGATGTTTCGGACGTTGACTGGTTCAAGGTTACACCGACAAAATTCGGTCTGGCGCATCTCATTGTTACCCAGAAGGGTTCCGATGACTTCAAGGTCTCAATCTATGATGAGTCCGAAAATCTGCTCGCTGACTTCAGCGCTTACACCACCAAGACCAATTCCCCGTATTTCACCGTTTCTGCACAGCCTTATTTTATCAAAGTAGAGCCGGGTTCGGTTATTTCCAGCTCGACCTATACTCTTGATCTCGCAAGCGAAACTTATGATAACGGTGAAGTTGAGCCCAATGATACGATAGCAAATGCAAATTACATCAAGCTCGATACGGCTCACAATTCGAGCACTTACATGGGTGCTGTCAATGCGGGTGACGTTGACTGGTTCAGATTCTCAAGCGTTTCCGGTTATTTCTACTTTGAGCTTGAAGATGTCAGCTCAATGACAGGTTCCGTAACAGCCGACGTTATCTCGGTTTTAGGCACGGGCGACCTCGGAAATACCGTTGTAGGCAGTGCTACCGCATATGCAGGTTCGGGTCTTGTAAGAAGCGCCGACATAGGCACAAAGGAGACAACCTACTTCATCAGAGTTACAGGTAACGGCGTTTATTCACTTGCCATCCGCGCCGCTCTTGACAATAAGAATGAGCAGGAATACAACGACACCCAGGCTTATGCAAACACTTTCAATGTAGACTACACCTACGGTATCGTTTACGGCTCGATCTCTCATCCCAACGATGTTGACTATTACAGACTTCAGACCACAGACAAAGACAAGAATACATCAATCGTTGTATCTGCATTCAATGCCACAAATTATAAAGAGTATGACAAGAATGCGAGCTGGACTGCGGCCGTTATCGACAACAAGGGCACCATAGTTGATGAGAAGCTTGTTACCACAGAAGCTCCCGCCGTTATCGATCTCGCCAAATCAGGCGCCGGCATATACTATATCAGGATCACAAAAGGCTCGGTTTCCACCATCGCTCTTTATGCGATCACTTCCAAACAGTCAGAAGAGCCCGAGAAGGAATATGATTCATTCCTTGACAGACTCAGATACGGTATCAACTGGGCTGATTTCTGGGCACGCAACCCCTTTAAAGAGCTCATGGGCAACATCAATATTATGGGTACTCTCGGCAGCCTCTTCAAGCTTTCCTTCGGTACAATAGGTCAGTGGATTATGAAGCTCATTGCTTCGAGAGTATAATCAAAGTTAATAATTGCATTCTGCCCGCGGGTTTCCGCGGGCATTTTTTATCTGAAAAATAAAGGTTAACAAACAGTTAATTGACTTTTATACCCTGCAATGATAAAATAATGAAAAATTTTTCTGTAATCGTATAAAAGGGTTATAAACGGGAGCCCGGAGTCGTAAACCGCGGCTTCCTTAAAAAACGGGAGGATAAATTCTATGAAAAACGCAAAAAAACTGTTGGCGCTGTTTATGGCGCTCCTCGTTTTCTCGGGTGCGGCTGTTACTTCTTTTGCCGCCGGAGCAGAGGAGACTGAGCCCAATAACAGCAAAGAAGAGGCGACCGCCTATGATATCGAGGATGTGGCGACCGGCTCTCTCTCGGATGCAGGGGATGTTGACTGGTATAAGGTGACAGTCAAGAATCCCGGTTCGGCAAAAGTGAAGCTGACGCAGGATGGCACCGATGTCTTTGAGGTTGCCGTTTATGACAGCGCCGATAAAGAGCTCGTGAGCTTTACCGCTTCGGATGAAAATCCGGAATCTTCTTCTTTCACCGTAAACCCCGGCGAATACTATATTAAGGTTTCAGCCGGCTCGGTGATTTCGGGAGTAAAGTACACAGTTGATTTCACCAGTTTTATTGCCGAGAATTCCGAGACAGAGGATAACAATGATATTTCCTCTGCAAATGTCATCGAGTTCAAATCCGGCACTTCGGGACAGGCCGTCGGAGCGGTTTCTTCCGGTGATACCGACTGGTTCAGGTTCACGGCTTCATCCGGTACTTTCAACTGCGAGCTCAAGAAGACCGATGACGGCGCAGGCAGCATAAAGGCCGAGTTTTATCAGTCAAAATCGGGCTCCGAATCTATTCTCGGCTCGGTTTCCGTTTCTCCGGAAGCCAAATCAGCTAAAAGTGCGGATATCGGCATTATCGCAGGTAATTACTATATCAAGGTGACCGGCAGCGGCAGCTATTCGCTTACGGTAAGTACCGGAAAAACGGAAGGCTATGTCTATGAGACCGAGAGCAATGATTCGGCACCGCTCGCGACATCTTTCACAATTAATTATGAAGGTGTTGTTTTAGGCGCGCTTTCTCACGAGAAGGATGTTGACTGGTTTATTGTCACCACAAGTGCTAAAGATAAGAACTCTATCGTCTGGGTTGAAGCAAGGGGTAAAGAAAACTACGCCGGTTATAACAGCGATTCTTCCTGGACTGTCGAGCTGCTTGACAGCGATAAGAAATCGCTCGAAACAAAGACCGCTTCGACTGAAGCTCCCGCAGAATTCAATCTTGCTAATTACGGAGCCGGGACTTATTATTTCAAAATTTACGCCGGTATGAAATATACTTCTTCGGAGTATGTATTTAAATCAAAAAAAACCGATGAGCCTGCACCACCTTTCTGGCAGCAGATATGGGAAATGCTTAAGAATTCAAATGTAGTTCCGCAGCTCAGGGAGCTTTTTGATAGAATTAATATATTAGGTGTAATTGGATCGATTATATCTAATTTGGGTAAATGGATTATTGAACTATTCAAATAAAAGCAATTAAATAATATTTAACGGGATGCGGCTTTATGCCGTGTCCCGTCTTTCGTATAATTATAGTCAAAATAGTTGATATATCAGTTTAAATATCAATATTTATGGATATTAATACGAATTTAAAAATAAAGAATCAAAACACTTGAAATAATCCTTTAAATAAAGTAAAATAATAAAAAATGCCGCAGTGTACGGTATTGCAATTCAAGTCCCGGAGATGGTTCAATGTCATTAAAAGTCAATTTCAGATATTGCGATAAATATATCGGTAATGATATCGCGGCAATGCAGCAGGAGATTTCCGCGGCGCACGCCCTTCTCAGAAACGGTACGGGTGCCGGCAGCGATTATCTCGGCTGGGTTGATCTTCCCGTGAATTACGATAAAGAGGAATTTGCGAGGATCAAAAAGGCCGCCGATAAAATCAAAAGCGATTCCGAGGTTCTCGTTGTTCTCGGTATCGGGGGTTCATATCTCGGCGCGAGAGCCGCTATTGAATTCATTAAATCAAACAATTACAATCTTATCAAAAAAGATACTCCCGATATTTATTACGGCGGCAATACTCTTTCATCATCCGCTGTCGCGGAGCTTGTTTCTCTCATAGACGGCAGAGATTTTTCTGTCAACGTAATCTCAAAATCAGGCACTACCACGGAGACTGCTGTCGCTTTCAGGATTTTCAAAAAGCTCTGCGAAGACAGATACGGCAAAGAAGAGGCGGCAAAGCGCATCTATGTTACCACCGACAGGCAGAAAGGCGCTCTCAAGGCGCTTGCCGATAAAGAGGGATATGAAACATTTGTCGTGCCCGATGATGTCGGCGGCAGATACTCCGTTCTCACCGCGGTCGGTCTGCTTCCGATTGCCGCGGCCGGAATCGATATCGATAAGCTCATGCTCGGCGCGGCTGACGCGAGAGAAAGATATATGAACGCGGATATTTCATCAAACGAGTGTTATAAATACGCCGCAGTCAGAAACATCCTCTACCGCGCGGGCAAAAAGATTGAGATAATGACCTCGTATGAGCCCTCGGTTACAATGTGGAATGAATGGCTCAAGCAGCTCTTCGGAGAGAGCGAGGGCAAAGACGGCAAGGGCATATACCCCTCATCCGTCATCTTTTCCACAGATCTTCACTCAATGGGTCAGTATATCCAGCAGGGAGAGAGAGACCTCTTTGAGACTGTTCTCTGGGTCGAAAACCCGTCAGCCGATTATGCTGTTCCGTTTGATGAGACGGACGGCGACGGCCTTAATTTCCTTGCCGGCAGGAGTATGCACTCCATTAATAAAAACGCTCACGACGGCACCGTTCTCGCTCATTTTGACGGCGAGGTGCCCAACATCCTGATTACTGTTGACAGGCAGGATGAATATTCGCTCGGCGAGATGATTTACTTCTTTGAGCTTGCCTGCGGAATCAGCGGCTATGTGCTGGGAGTGAATCCCTTCAATCAGCCCGGCGTCGAGAGCTACAAAAAGAATATGTTTGCCCTGCTCGGTAAACCCGGATACGAGGCAGAGGCTGAAAAACTTAAAACACGACTTGATTGATCATCACGGAGGATTATTATGGTTTCACTCATTATCGGAAACAAGGGTTCCGGCAAGACAAAAAGACTTATCAGTCTGGTTAACGAGGCGGTTGACAGGTCAAACGGCAATGTTGTCTGTGTTGAGAAGGAGCGTCTTCTGATTTATGACATCAATTACCGCGCCCGTCTGGTTGAAACCGACCATTTCAAAGTGAGCGGTTATGAAGCGTTTTACGGTTTTCTGAGCGGTATCGTCGCTGGAGACCATGACATCACAGATGTGCTTGTGGATGCCACGCTCAAAATCGGCGGCAGAAATTATGACGAGCTTGCCGTGTTCCTTAAAAAGGTTTCGGATTTAAGCAAGATAGCCGATCAGGATTTCACATTCACCATTTCGGCGGATGTTTCCGATTTACCGGAAGAAATTTTTGAATATTGCGAAAAAATCTGAAATAAATATTGACAAAAACCGTGTTTAAATATATAATACTTTCTGCGTGATTTTTAAGGATTTATTATGATTATTGATATTGAGCCTGTTTTCAATAACGAAGGGCTGTCAAAAGAATTTGATTATAATATCGATTTATCAGCCGAGACTCTCGGCGCATCCGCTCCTTTCACTTCACCCGTAAAAGTCAGAGGCAGTGTCTTTAACAGAGCGGGCATAGTAGGGATAGACGCTCTGGCATCCATGGTGATGTCCGTGTGCTGTGACAGATGCGCAAAGCCGGTGGATTATCCTTTTGAGGCTGAGGTCAGCCACACGCTCGTTGCAAGTCTCAACGATGAAGACAATGATGATTTTATCCTCGTGGAGGATGTCAAAAACTTCGATGTTGACGCGCTTGTGACCGATGACATTTTTCTGAGTCTTCCTTCAAAGTTTCTCTGCTCGGAAGACTGCAGAGGTCTGTGTCCCGTCTGCGGGGCAGACCTTAACGAAGGTCAATGCAGCTGTAAAAAAGAGATCGACCCGAGACTGGCGGCTCTGACACAGCTATTAGATAATGATTAAGAGTCCGATAAGGAGGTGCTTTTAGATGGCAGTACCTGCAAGAAGAGTTTCCAAGGCAAGAAGAGATAAGAGACGCTCAAACGTATGGAAAATCAACGCTCCCGCAATTGAGAAATGCCCCAACTGCGGTGAATACAAGAGAGCTCACAGACTCTGCCCCGAGTGCGGTTATTACAACGGCAGACAGGTAGTAGTTGTTGAGTCCGACTGAGGAAATTGGGCAGGGTATTCCCTGCCTTTTTTGCTTATTTCTTAATAGTTGACATGCCTTGACCGGGAGAGTAAGCCCGTGCGCATTTTTCAGAGAGAGCCGTGCTGCTGTGAGCGGCTTATCTGCGCCGTGCCGAAGTTCACCCGCGAGCATCTCCGGTGAACGGGTTTCCCCTCAGCCGGAGACGGCGGTTCCGTTATAACCGTGAGTGTTCATCTTTTGATGAGAACGCAGGGTGGTACCGCGGATTGCTATTCGTCCCTCATTGCTTTATGCAGTGAGGGTTGTTTTTTTGTGTATTATTTCATTACTATACAGCTGAAAGGATCTGATAACGTTGTTTGAAAAAGCCGAAGAATTGAAAAAACTGTTTGCCGAAAAATCAGGCAGATTAAACGGCTCAGCTGATGTTGAGCAGCTCAGGATCG
>CADBOL010000157.1 GCA_902796295.1 Oscillospiraceae bacterium | reverse complement strand
TTATATAAACTCGACAGCTCATATAAGCCCGTTCCTCTTGTGGCGAAATCGGCAGTTGTCGGCTCTTCAATCGTGAGCATCACGATAAATGAATTCCGTTTCAGCGACGGCACCGGTGTGAGTACATCCGACATAATCACATCATTCAATATGGCAAAATCTTCAACGGTCTATAAAAGCCGTCTTGAAAACTTCAGCGCGGTACACACCGGCTCCGAAAACTCTCTCGTATTTGATCTTGAGAGGGCGGATCCTTATGCCCTGAGCTGTCTCGATTTCCCCATAATCAAAAACGGCAGCGATTTTGATTATCCGGTAGGATGCGGAAGATATGCCTACAAGCGTGACGGAGACAACATCTATCTTGTGGTAAATCCGTTCAGATCGGATTTCAACCCTATTTTCAAGACCGTGAATCTTGAAGCGGTTCACGACAGTGATTCGTTTGAAAGCAGTCTTGTTATAGGCAACACCTCTTTCTGCTACAACGAACTCGGCAGCGGAGATTACACAAGGATCAACGCGAACAATGTTGATATGGGCATAAACAATCTCGTGTATCTCGGCTTCAACATGAATGATTCGTTTTTCTCAAATCCGCTCGTGCGCAGAGCGGTGAATCTCGCCATTGACAGGCAGAGTATAGTCAACTCCGCTTTCCGTTCCCACGCGAGAGAATGCCGCTCCCCCTTCAATCCGGACTGGTACGCGATTGAGGATACAAATCCCGACAGGGATCAGAATACGGAAAAAGCAAAAGAGCTCATAGAAAAGTCCGGAATTGAACCCGCAACAAGAGAGGTGACAATCCTCTTCAGCAGCGATAACGTTTTCAAATCCGAAGCCGCTCAGATTATTGCGGATTCTCTTGAAAAAATCGGCTTTTATCCGCGCCTCAAGCCATATGAAACCCAGGCGTTTCTCTATGACGTCAGAAACGTTTCATTTGATATGTATATAGGAGAGGTAAAGCTCAACCGCAATATGGATCTCACTCCCCTTTTCACCGGAGACGCAAGTTACGGTATTTTTGAAACCGATGCCGCGCTTGTGAGATATAATGATTTTCTCTCCGGAAACTGCGAGCTCATCGACTTTATCAACACTTTTTATGATGATGTACCCTTTGCTCCCATTTGTTACAGAAATGCGGTCGTATCCTACACAAAATCCATGCACGGTGATTTCAGATGCTGTGACTCGGATGTGTTTTACGATATTGAAACCTGGAGCATCAAGTAATGGATGTTTTTGACAGTATTACTTCGTTAAAAGGCGTCGGGGCCAAACGTGCTCAGGCGCTCGGCAGGGCGGGAATAACCACCGTATTTGACCTGCTGACTCATTATCCGCGCACTTATCTTGACTGGTCGCACACTTACGGTATCGGCACGGCGCCGCTCAATGAAAATGTATGCGTGCGCGCTTTTGTGGGCTCATCGTGCAGAGAGCACATAATCCGCAAAGGTATGACTACCTACTCTTTTGATGTCACCGACGGAAAAGATGTTATGTCGGTGGTATTCTTCAACAACAAATATGTAAAAGACATGCTTGCAAACGGTGAGGAATACCTGTTTTACGGAAAAATAACCTCAATGGGCAGGCACTATAAATCGATGACAGCGCCCAGATTTGTCAGGGCTGACAGCGGCACTACGTTAAAACCCGTATACCCTCAGACTTCGGAGCTGAATTCCAACTATATCGAAAAGCTGATAAAAACCGCTCTTGAAAGTGTCGGAATAATACCGGACTGTATTCCGCAGAGCGTCAGAGACGATTACTGTCTTATGAGCTGCGATGAAGCAATCAGAAATATTCATTTTCCAGTATCGGCAGATTATCTTTCCGAGGCGAAAAGGCGTATTGCATTTGAAGAACTGTTTCTGCTGCAGGTGGGTCTTTCAAGGTTAAAGATAAAGTCAAAGAAATCCACCGCTTATTCTCTGCAAAAAGACTTTTCCGGTGAGTTTTTCTCATTGCTTCCTTTTGAGCTTACCGGGGCTCAGAAAAGAGCCATTGCCGAATGCACGGCGGATATGTCATCCGGCATTCCGATGAACAGACTTCTTCAGGGTGATGTCGGCTCGGGAAAGACAGCTGTGAGCGCGGCCTTGATTTATAACGCGGTAAAAAACGGATTTCAGGCGGCAATAATGGCTCCGACGGAGGTGCTCGCAAAGCAGCACTCCGACACATTCTCGCGATTCTTTGAGGGCACCGGTATCAGATCGGCGCTGCTCACCGGCTCGGTATCACAGAAAGAAAAGCGCGAAATAAAAGAACGGCTTTCATCGGGAGAAATAGATTTACTGATCGGCACTCACGCAATAATCCAGAAAGATGTCGTTTTCAGAAATCTCGGGCTCGCCGTAACCGACGAACAGCACCGTTTCGGAGTAAACCAGAGAGGCGCACTCGGGTCAAAGGGCAAAAACCCGAATATTCTTGTTATGTCCGCAACGCCTATTCCGAGAACTCTTTCTCTGATTATTTACGGAGACCTTGATATAAGCATACTCGACGAGATGCCGGCAGGCAGACAAAAGACCGAAACCTATGTTGTCGGCTTCGATAAAAGAGAGCGTGCCTACGGATATGTCAAAAAGCATATTCTTTCCGGCCGGCAGGGATATATAGTGTGCCCTCTTGTGGATTCCGAAGATGATGACGCGGAACCGGACAGTGAAAGAAAGGCCTCGGTAAAGCTTTACGAAGAGCTCTCGACCGGATTCTTCAAAGGATTCCGCCTCGGTCTGCTTTACGGAAAAATGAAGGCGGATGACAAAAAGAGTGTGATGGCTGAATTCGCCGCCGGAAACATCGATCTGCTCATATCAACAACAGTCATTGAGGTCGGTGTCGATGTGCCTAACGCGGTTATAATGGTTATAGAAAACGCAGACTGTTTCGGTCTTTCTCAGCTCCACCAGCTCAGAGGCAGAGTAGGCAGGGGCAGTGTCAGGTCCACCTGTATTCTCATAAGCGACCTTAAAAATGATACTGTCAAAGACAGACTTAAGATTCTCGAGGCCACAACAGACGGTTTCAGAATCGCAGACGAGGACCTGAAACTGAGAGGGCCCGGCGATTTCATCGGCTCAAGACAGCACGGACTGCCGGATCTTAAGCTCTCAAATATGCTCACCGACAGCGAAATCATCAGGGAAACCCATTTCGCTGCCGAAAAAATGTTAAAAAATAACCCCGCCCTTGAGGGCGAGGAAAACAATTTGCTTAAAAAGCGTGTGAACAATATGTTTTCAAAGGGTCTTGTGCTCAACTGACAGTGCGGGGAAAAGCCTGAATCTTGTCTTGTCTGTGCCTATCATCGTTACCGGAATATCGGGAAGCAGATCACGGAAGAGGGAGATAAATCTGCCGTTGTTATCCTCGGGAAGACCGGTTACAACACTCCCGGCGCCGATTCTCTTTGCCACTACGGCGGCGGTTATGGCAGGTTCATTGTTAAAATACATCTTCATCTGAAGACCGTTTTTTTCAATAATATCATAAAGGTAATTCAGCGCCGCAATATCATTTCTGTATTGATTGCCTATGACGGTCACCACAACGGCTTCCCTGTTTTCCTCACGGGCAATCTCAATTCCCGCCTCAATAAGCCTTGCGCAGGATATTTGCGGAGTAACACAAATCATTACGCAATTCTTTTCAGCTTTCATAGGGATTTCATCCTTCCTTTGAAGTGATTTCATTATACACTGCGATTGTGAAATGAAATAGTTGATTAAATGGATAATTTGTAAATAAGATGTGATTGTTATGAAAATTTCCGAACTTCTCAAATCAGACAGAATATCGCTCTCTTTTGAGGTATTCCCGCCGAAGACAAGTGATTCTTTTGAGGCCGTCGCAAAAGCGGTCGATGAAATCGCGGCCCTGCGCCCCTCGTTTATGAGCGTCACCTACGGCGCGGGAGGGGGCACAAGCAGATACACGCTCGACATTGCAAAAGAAATAAGCGAAAAATACGGTGTGCCTACAATAGCGCATCTGACCTGCGTTTCTTCATCAAGAGAATCCGTGGCCGGTCAGATAAAGGCAATCAGAGAAGCGGGCATAGAAAATGTGCTCGCGCTCAGGGGAGACATTCCCAAAGAAAAGATTAATGATGACAGGTCCGCCTGGGATTATGAACATGCGACCGATCTAATAAAAGAGCTCAGAAACAGCGATTCCTGTTTTTGCATAGGCGGAGCCTGCTATCCGGAAGTGCATCCCGAAAGCAGAAACAGAAACGATGATATCCGCCATCTTAAAGACAAGGTGGATGCGGGGTGCGAGTTCCTGACATCGCAGATGTTTTTTGACAACAATCTGTTTTACAG
>CADBOL010000156.1 GCA_902796295.1 Oscillospiraceae bacterium | reverse complement strand
GCTGTCTTTTTATTCTTATTTCTTGCATATATTATTCCCGCAGTAAGGCAGAAAACAGCTCCGAGAAGGAAGTTGCTCAGCTCGCCGACAAATGCGCTTGTTGTGCCTTTAAGCAGAATATGCAGTATATTTTTAAGCAGTTCAATTACAACTCCGTAAACCGGTCCGAGAGCAAACGCACCGAAAAGAGCCGGGAGATCAGAAATATCAAACTTGATAAACGAAGGTATTATCGGAAGCGAAATCTCGATAAACATCAAGGCAAACGCAACAGCCGAAAGAACGGCAGTCAATGTAAGTTTATAAATCTTTTTCTGAGTTCCTGTCATTTTCTTTCCTCCAAAAAACAAACCCCGCACATAATGTACGGGGCATAATGAATATAATTCAGCTCTCTCACATCCGGACTGTACCGTCGGTCACGGAATTTCACCGTGTCGGCTCCTGACAGGAGTTAGCGGACTTTTACCGCCGGTGAGGAATTTCACCTCGCCCCGAGAACGAAGCAATTATATTACATAATAAAACATATGTCAATACTAATTATGGATATCATCAAATTTAAGAATTAATAAAATATTTTTCTGTATTTACTTGAAAAAAGCTCGGATTTGTAATAATATAACTGCATCAAAATATATGCGGGTATGGTGAAACTGGCAGACACGCCGGATTTAGGATCCGGTGGAGCAATCCTTGCAGGTTCAAGTCCTGTTACCCGCACCATGAAAAAAGCAAGTCGAAAGACTTGCTTTTTTCAACTAAATCCGTCCTGCATACGGATGAAATCACTTCGTGATGAAATCCTCGCTCCTCTCGGATGAAATCCGCCTTCGGCGGGTTTGTGACGGATTTAATTTCACCGAATGCGTCAGCATTCGATTTTATCTGAGACGAAGCCGAAGATTTTACCGTGAGCTTTGCGAACGATTTCATTATTAAAAACAGAACCAGTATCACGCATTTTATTATTTATCCCAATCGTTAGCGGCATATGCAAAAAAACGAGTCTCCTCGGAGACTCGTTTTTAAAATATAATGATTTAAACCGTTACATTCACGCCTTCGCCCCATGCCGGTCCTCTTGCCTGAACGATATAAGTATCATCCAAAGCTTTTGCATCGAACTTATAATTTATATACCAGACTGTAAGACCGTTTTCGCTTTCGGTTCTTACCGATGTTGAGGTTAACTGATAGGCGAGAGATTTTACTTTTCCGGTTTCTGCGCTGGTATATAATATTCTGATTTTAGAAACATCATCCGTTGTTACAACCGTAAAAGTACCGTTTTGTGAATCTGCCGAAGCTTCAATAATGGAATACTTATCATAATCCGAAGCAGGGGGTATCAGGATTTCCGCATTTTTTGCAACTAAAATATCTTGTGTGTAGGGAGTCTTCCGTCCGGTTTCACCCGGGTTGTTTACCGGCTCCCATATTGATGAACCGCTTCTCTTGTAATCAATATTCCAAATCTGATCTGCAGAAACAGATGTACCCGGATATGTTAAGGGCATTGATATTGTCCATGTTCTCATTCCGTTTTCATCGGAAACCGAAATTAACGTTGTTCCGATATTGGCTTTATTGTATTTACAACTGATGCTGTGAGTATCGGATGTTCCCGATGCAGTAGTATAATTATCGGTAAATCTCAGCCATACTACATCATCCGGTGTCACAACGGTCCATACCGCGCTCTGTCCGCGTACAAAGCGGTTTCCGTTTACAGATGCAACGGGTTCTTTATATAAGCCGTTAATTGCAGCGCTTAAATTTGAAGCATATCCGTCGACTGTATCCTGTTCATCAGCAGGCAGATCACGTACAACAGACTGAAGAACACTCATCAGTGATGATACAGAGCTGTCGGTATAAATATTGAGATTATCCGGTATTGAATCAATAAGCGAATCTACTTCAGAATAATCAGCCGGTGAATCATTCGGCAAGCCGAGCTTTTCAGGATCAAAATAAGTAACAGGCCGTATGCCTCGTATTGCCGCTTTATTTGCGTTGTTGATTTTGGTGTTATAACAGGTGCGTGCAAGCAAAGTATTGCTTTCAGTGATATCACTTAAATACCATATTGAACCGTAATAGGATGACATGGGCATTACACCGTTTGCAACAGCGTAATCCGTAGCATAAGCAGCCCTTGACGGATCAGCGGCAGTATCATCCGGATTGAATCCGTAATCGCTGTTTGTTACTTCGGCAAGGGACAGAAGCCTGAAACAATCGTCACCGGAAACCAACATTTCTCTGTCGGCTATATCAAAAACGGTATCAAAGAATATGCCGTTGAGATATTCTTTCAATGTGCTGTTTTCAAACGTTACGGATTCGTCTACGATATTATTGAAGGGCTGACCTTCCAATATTTCTTTGGATATAACAAGACCCGAATCAGAATCAAGAACGCACCATTCAACAGGCTCATATATAAACCAGTGTATCATATTCCAGTAATAACCGCCGTTTTTTGTAAACTGATTATTTGTTTTATTTGCCGGAGGATTGTCATAAGTGGAGTTAGGTCTGTATTCGCTGAATTTCAAAGCTCTGTATTTATTGCCGTTAAAATTGACATCGGCATAAAACTCATAGCTTACAACTTCTTCAGATCCCATGGTACCGTTGCCTATATAATAATTCATATCAATGAAATCATCATCTGTAACAAGAGAATTCAGCTGATTTACCGTCTCTTCATCCGTAATATGAGTCTTGGGATAGCTGCCCAGAAAAACTGTCGGCCATGATTCATTAAGAGAATATGAAGTGACGGAAAATGATAACATCGAAAACGGGAGCGCTGTCATAATCACAAGAATATATGCAATGAATCTTTTGAAGCTGATATTCATTATTTTCACATCCTTTTATGATTATATTTTAACAGATGGGAAACGATAATTCAACTTTAAAATTGACAAAATATATTTATAGTGATATTATATATTAACTATAATGGGAGTATATGTGTTTAATCTATGAAAATCATTAAAAAATCCATTGCAATTCTTATGTCTGTTATTTTTGTAACCGGTGCGTTCAATGTTTCTTTTGCAGAAAATGAATCAGTTAAAAATGCTTCCCGCGCTCTTACTCAGGATGATTTTCTGACAGCCGAGGGGAAATATCTATTTAACAGGAAAGGCGAGAGGGTTATTCTCAAAGGAGTCAATCTCGGCGCCTGGCTCGTATTTGAGGACTGGCTTTGCCCTTATGAAGAGGTTTCCGACAACTATGAGGTTATTTCAACGCTTGAAGAGAGATTCGGCAGAGACGGAGCATATGAACTTCTGAATACTTATTATGATAACACAATTACGGAATATGATTTTGACAACATCGCTTCAATGGGTTTTAACTGCGTGAGAATTCCCTTCTGGTTCAGAAATTTTTACTATGATGACTGCGGAACCAAAATAGTCGATGAAAAAGGGGAATGGGATTTTTCGAGGCTTGATTTTGCAGTTAATCAGTGTTCGGAAAGAGGGCTCTATGTTATTCTTGATATGCACGGGGCGGTAGGATATCAGAGCGACGCTCCTCATTCCGGCAAGGGGAAATCTTGCGGATTATTTGAAGACAGCGAAAAGGGCGAGAATTACCGCAGACTTACCGATGAGCTGTGGACAGCAATAGCGACAAGATACAGAGATAATCCTGCTGTTGCCATGTATGATCTTCTCAATGAGCCTATGTGCGATGTCGAGTGCGGTGAGGTTACAAGAAGAACCAATAACGAAAAGATATATACCCGTCTATATGATACTGTCAGAAAAGCCGACCCTGATCACATTGTCACTCTTGAATGCATATGGACTATGTTTGCGCTTCCTCATAAAATTTTCAAGGGATGGAATAATGTAGTTTATCAGGTACATTTCTATCAGAATTCGGATTTTATTTTTAACCTTTTTGTATTTCTGACCAGGATTTATTATCCCGATGTTCCCATGCTTATGGGTGAGTTTTATCCTCATAAAACAACCACATGGAAAAACTGTTTTGCCACGATGGAAAAATATGATTTCAACTGGCTCCTCTGGACTTATAAAGCTACAGGCCATCTTATGTGGAGCTCAGACTGGTGTTTATTCGGCAGCAAAGACGGTTTTGAAAGAGCAAAAATAAAGACCGACAGTTTTGAAGAAATCAAAAGAAAATGGGGCTCCGGCCAGCAGACTCAGACCGGCTTTCAGCCCACCGGACACTATGAAAATAACGTCCGTGATTTCATATAATTAAATCGCTTTAAGCGCGATTATATTAAAGGAGAATTATGGCAAATAAAAATCAGCTTGACGATATCAGGGCATCCATTGATGCTCTGAAAAGCAATAAAAACAATACAGCAAAAAACAAGAATAAAACACAGAATAAAAAACCAAAATCACAGGAGATATCATCCAAAGGGAACTCAAAGCCCAAAAGCGGAAAAAATTCTCAAAAAAGAAATTCCGCAAAAAAAGGCGGCTCAAATAAAAAAGTAAAGAAAGCCGAAGATACAATAAAAGAATCGGTCAAAAACTCAGCAGTTAATAAGGCTGAAATGACAAATAAAAAGAGCGCCAATAAAAACTCCGCCAAAAATACTCAGAGAAAGACAGACAGCAGAAAAAAGAAAAAAATAACCGACGGCAAACCGCTTAAAATTATCTTTCTGGGCGGTCTGAATGAAGTCGGCAAAAATATGACTCTTTATGAATACAATGATGAGATTATCATTGTTGACTGCGGGCTCGCTTTTCCTGAGCCCGATATGCTCGGCGTTGATATTGTTATTCCGGATTTTTCATATGTTGAAAAGAATATATCAAAAGTCAAGGGAATATTTATCACACACGGTCATGAGGATCATATAGGAGGCCTTGCATATCTTCTTAATGTATGCAATATTCCCGTATATTCCACACGGCTCACTCTCGGTCTTATTGAAGGAAAACTCAAAGAGCATAATATTCTCTCTAATTCAAAACTCAATGAGGTTAAACCAGGAGACACCGTTAAGGCCGGAGCTTTTTCTGTTGAGATGATTCATGTCAATCATTCTATTCCCGATGCCATAGGTCTTGCAATAACCTGCGGTGCCGGTACGGTTATCCAGACAGGCGACTTCAAGATTGACAGCACTCCCATTGACGGAGGAATGATTGATCTTGCTAGATTTGCCGATTTAGGCAATAAAGGTGTTCTCGCTCTTCTTTCCGACAGTACCAATGCAGAGCGGCCCGGATTTACTGAGAGCGAAAGGAAAGTCGGCGACAGTTTCGAAATTCTTTTCAGAAGAGCCGGCAAAAAAAGGATAATTGTAGCAACATTCGCTTCCAATATTCACAGAATTCAGCAGATAATCAATGTTGCTCATTCTATAGGGCGAAAGGTTGCGGTTGTAGGCCGCTCTCTTGAAAATGTTGTCAGTATATCGGCAGAGCTCGGCTATCTGAATATTCCCGAAGGCGTTCTGATTAAAGATGACTCAATCAAAACTTACACTTCGGATAAACTGGTAATTATAACCACCGGCAGTCAGGGCGAACCGATGTCCGCTCTTACAAGAATGGCGTTTTCCGATCACCGCAAGGTTGAAATCCGGCCTGATGATTATGTTATTATATCTGCTACACCCATACCCGGTAATGAGAAGACAGTGGGCAATGTTGTAAACGAACTCATGAAGCTCGGCGCTACTGTAATTTATGAAAAAATGTATGATGTTCATGTTTCGGGTCACGCCTGTCAGGAAGAGCTGAAACTTATGCTCGGCATTACGAAGCCGAAATATTTCATTCCGGTTCACGGCGAGCAGAAGCATCTTTTAAAACATGCCGGTCTTGCGGAAGCAATCGGGATTTCAAAGAAAAACATCGTCATTGCTGATAACGGCAGTGTCGTTGAGCTTTCTTCCTCTGCTGTCAGACTTGCGTCTCCCGTGCAGGCGGGCAATGTTTTTGTTGACGGATCAGGAGTAGGCGATGTCGGCTCTGTTGTGCTCAGAGACAGGAAACATCTCGGCGAAGACGGAATCATAGTTGTAACAGCCGCACTCGATTATGAAACCGGACAGCTTATCTCAGGACCCGATGTTATCTCGCGCGGATTTGTATATGTCAAGGAATCCGAAGAACTTATTTCGGCTGCGAAGAAAGTGGCGGAAAAGGCACTTGAAAACTGTTATTATTCAAATATTTCCGATATATCTGCAATTAAAGGCAAACTTAAAGACGCTGTTTCGAAATATGTTCATGAACAGACCAAGAGAGATCCCGTTATACTTCCCGTAATTCTGGAGGTTTAAATGAAATTCAAAAGCTTTTACTATGACATTCTTTTTATTCTGCTGCTCATTTTCAGCGGACTGCTATTTATTGCTGTCACGCTTCTGAAATTTGATATAAAGATTGCCGTAGCAGAAGCGATAATTCTCGGAATCATTTTAATTTTCGGCTTTATCAGGATGTTTACAGCGAAATACAGATACAGAAGAATGCTTTCGTTTACATCCAAAAAACTTGATTATTCCGACAATAAGGTTCTTTCAAATATGCCTCTTCCTGTTGCGGTATGCGACAGTGACGGATTTATAAAATGGGCCAATACTCACTTCGGTGATATTACCGGCGCGGAATTGACCAACACTTCAAATATCAATGATTATCTCGGCAATGAATATGATCCCGAATATAACAGTTATGTCAAGATTGAAGATAAATACTATCTTGTCAATACCGTTCATTTTCACAGAGACGGAAACGACTATACTGCTTATAAATTCATTGATAATACCGAGCTCAAACAGACAGAGTTCAATTATATAATGAGCAGGCCCTATGTCATACTCTTCCAGACGGATAATATCGATGATAATATCAATCTTAACAGAGATTCCGAAAAATCCGAATTGAAAAGCAAAGTTGACGGTATTATTGATTCCTGGAGTGACGGCTTTAATTCTTTTGTTAAAAAGATCAGTGATGACCGTCTTATGATTGTTACGGAAAAAGAGAATACCGATAAAATGATTGAAGACGGTTTTTCGGTTCTGGAAAAAGTCAGAAACTGTACCTTCAAAGAAAAAAACATGCAGGTTACTCTTTCAATCGGTGCCGCGGGCGGAGATGATATCAGATCCGCCGAAAAGCTTGCGAGAAAGGCACTTGATACCGCAATCTACAGGGGAGGAGATCAGACAGCTTTTCTTCTGCCCGACGGCAATTACAGATTCTTCGGCGCTGTAACAAAAAGCGCCGATAAAAGAAATAAGATAAAGATTAAACTCTGGGCATCACAGCTCAGCGATGAAATAAGAAAGAGTTCAAATGTGCTCATCTGCGGTCATAAATCGGCAGATTATGACAGCCTCGGTTCTGCTTTCGGTGCTGCTTATGCGTGCAGAGCTCTCGGTATCAAAGCTAATCTTATTTATAACAGCAATGCTTCTCTTGCAAAAATGCTTGCGGATGATATATTGAAATCGGAATTTGCCGATATAATAATCGATGAGGATGAAGCACTGAATTTAATTGATAATAATACGCTGTTTATTCTCACCGACACTCATTCCGCTGCAATTTGCGACGCTGCTTCCGCTTTTGAAAAAACCGGTCGTAAAGTAATTATTGATCATCACAGACTTATACCGGGAACAGAAACGGAGAAATACCTGTTCATTCACAACCCGAACGCGTCTTCCGCATGTGAAATGGTTGCGGAAATTCTGCAGCAGATAGTAAAAGATGACAGAATACCCAAAACTGTTGCGACGGCGTTGCTGTCGGGAATAATGCTTGATACAAAAGAATTTGTACTCAGAACTGCTGTAAGTACTTTTGAAACCGCCGCATATCTGAAAAGCTGCGGAGCGGATACCGTTAAAGTCAACCGTTATTTTACAACCGATCCGGAAACAAGCAGACAGATTAATAAAGTTACCGGCAGCGCCGAAATCAAAAACGGAATTTACGCCGTTTCGGTTGTTAAAGATAAAATTGAAAACGCAAGACTTGTTGCATCAAAATCAGCTGATGAACTGCTTAAGATTTCCGGAGTAAAGGCCTCGTTTGTTGTATATACCGATGGCGGTAAATCATGCATTTCCGCCAGAAGTATGGGCGAAGCTAATGTTCAGAT
>CADBOL010000155.1 GCA_902796295.1 Oscillospiraceae bacterium | reverse complement strand
ATCAGGGCCGCCTGCGATTATCTTGACGGCATAAAAGAGCTCGAAGTCAGCGTGACAAAAGATAATTATTACCGCTATCATTATAAGGGTGCGGAAGGCGATTATTATTACACCTACAACGGCGAGCTGATTTCAAAGGAAAACTACGAAAGCTTCGATTATGCCGGCATCTATAACGGATCCGGAGAAATCTATGAAGATGTCTATGAGGATGTATCGATTCCGGACGAGGCAATCCCGGAAACCACGGCCGAAACCGGAGAAGAAGAAAGCGAAGCTCAGTTCACCTCTGCGCCTGCCGGATTTTACGATGCGGCGGATGACGGGCTAACATTCACCAAAAACAAAATCAATAATATAAAAGACGCAATCGGCGTTATCTGGAATATTACGGACAATGTCGGTCAGGGTATAAACTACGGAGAAATGCCGTCAGAAAAAATCGTTGAGGAATACAGGAGCAAAAGCCTCCCGAAAGAGGGCGGATTCCCCGCATATACGGATTTCAGAGATTATTCCTCTTATCTGCCCGGTATAAAATACGCGATATTTTATAAATCCACAGGCAGGGTATTAACAAACTGCGGCGTCACGGCAAAGGATGACACCGAAGCTGTTCTCAAAAAGCTCGGCGGCGGTTTTTACGAATACTTTGCGGACGGAAAATATGTCTGCTCGGGCAGCGAAACAACAGTCAGCAGCTATGATGACGTTATCGATTTTCCCGATTCGCCCGTCAAAACCGCTGACAGTCACGAAGGCATTGAAAGAGCGTATTTCGGAGTGAATACCGGCAGGCTCGGTACAGCGGATTCGCTCTTTATATCAAAGCGCGCCTATGACAGCAATATCTCCTCTCACGCAAAAATCGGCGGCAATGCGGCATTGCTTGCGATTTCAGTTATATCTTTCGTCCTCGCCTGCGCCTGCTCTGTTTATACGCTTGTCAAAACAGGCTCGGCACCCGGCGGCGGAGCGAAGATAAACTTCACCGATAAAATTCCGCTTATCATCCGCATCGGGCTCGCCGGGGCACTCGCGGCGGCCTGCGGAGCGCTCGTATTCGGAATTCACTATTATGAATACTATACGACGGATCTGTTTTATCACCACGCATTCCCGCACGCGCTCGCGAATCATATTGCAGGCGGTTCCTCGCTTATCTGCGCTGTTCTCATCGCTCTCGCATTCGCATCGCTCCTGCTGCTGATTGCCTCGTGCGTGAGAAACATAAAGACAAAGACGTTTTTCAGATATACCCTCGCCGGATATATCTTCAGACTGTTAAGGCTCGTTTTCAGAGGCATACGCGGAATACACGCAAAAATCAAGACTGCGCTTACCCGCTCATTTGCGGATGACTACGCAAACGGCAGAGGCAGAAAATTCCTGAGATTCTCTGTTATTTCAATAGCGGCAATGCTTCTTGTTGCGATTATTCTTTTTGCATGCGCAGACGCTCATGAAGGAGCGGTCGGTTTCGGAATCTTCTGCTCAATCATACTCGCGCTCTACGCCCTGCTGCTCGCGTTCTCATTCAACAGAATCGCCTCGGGAGTCAGTAAAATCAAGGGCGGAAATCTGGAGACGTTCATCGATACCCGGTTAATGCCGCCGTTTATGCGCGCGGTTGCTCAGGATATTGCGGGCGTAAGAGAGGGTGTCCAGGCGGCTGCTGAAAAAGCGATGAAGGAGCAGGCGACAAGGACAGAGCTGCTCACAAACGTTACACACGATTTAAAAACTCCGCTTACATCTATTATTAACTATGTCGATCTGCTCAAAAAGACGGATGACCCCGCCGAGCAGGCGGAGTATCTCGGCATACTTGACGATAAATCACAGCGCCTCAAAAAGCTGATTGATGACCTTGTTCAGGCCTCCAAGGCGGCAAGCGGCAACGTTGAGGTAAATCCCGTGAAACTGAATCTCTGCGAATTCGCTTCGCAGATAATCGGTGAAAATGAGGATGAGCTCAGAGACGAGGGAATTGAACTTGTTCTGAAACTTCCAGATGAGCCGGTGTTTGTTTACGGAGATATGAATATCACAAACAGGATATTTGAAAATCTTCTCTCAAATATCAGAAAATACGCAATGAAAGGCACAAGAGCTTATATAGAGGTCACATCCGGAGAGCGTTTCGGCCTGATTTCTTTCAAGAATATCTCGGCCTCTCCGCTTGAGACGGATACCGAAAAATTCACCGAAAGATTTTACAGGGGCGATGTTTCAAGAACAGGCGACGGAAACGGACTCGGTCTCTCGATAGCGAGCAATCTCTGCTCAGCCCAGGGCGGAATCCTTAAAATCGAGACAGACGGAGACTTATTCAAGGCAAAGGTTACAATACCTGCTGCCGCATCAGCCGGAAAGGAAGATTAATATGAAATACTGCAGATACTGCGGAAACTCATGCGCCGACACAGACACATTCTGCGCGGTGTGCGGAGGAAAACTCACACCCGGCGAAGAGAATACGCGTTCGCAAAGCGAAAGCGGTAATGAAACTTATTCAAATGAATCAGAGACACCAAAAGGCCAGACTTTCAAAGACAAAGTCGCCGATGCTTTTACAAATCCCGTGGACAGGACTGCGGAATACGCCGCGGATGATGTCAACACAAACAGGATTTTTGCCGTACTGTCTTATATCGGCTTTCTGTTCATCATTCCGCTCTTAGCGGTGCCCGATTCAAAATTCGCGAGATTTCACGCGAATCAGGGGCTTGTTCTCTTCATTGCCGAGCTTATCTCATCCCTGCTTTACCTTATTCCGTTTATAGGTTGGATTGCGGGAGCTGCAACGGGAGTTCTGCTGACAATCCTCTCAATAGTCGGGCTAGTTAATGCCCTACAGGGAAACGCAAAGGAACTGCCTTTTATAGGTAAATTCAAAATACTGAATTGACGGCGCAAAGGAAAAGCGGCGGAAAACGCCGCTTTTTCTCTACTGCGCTATCGGCAAAATATTAAACAGCTTTCGAAAATATTGTTGATTTTTTGCCGATAAAATGGTATAATTCCGTCGGGTGATGACTTATGAAATACATCTCTTGCGCCGAAGCCGCCGTGAAATGGGGCGTTTCCGAGCGAAGCGTACGAAACTACTGCGCCGGGGAAAAAATAGAAGGGGCCGTGCTCAGCGGCAAAACCTGGCTCATACCCGAATCGGCAAAAAAGCCGCAGCGCTCAAATAAATCCATCAAAAATAATCCGCTTCTCTCAATACTCAAGGAGCAGAAAAACGGCGGATTAAAAGGCGGAATCTATCATAAAATACAGATTGAGCTGACTTATAATTCCAATCATATTGAGGGCAGTATGCTCACACACGACCAGACCCGCTACATCTATGAAACAAACACAATCGGTATTGATGATAAATCGGTAAATGTTGACGATATTATCGAAACGGTCAATCATTTCCGCTGTATCGATAAGATTATCGAAAAATCAAATTCAGTTCTTTCGGAAAGTCTGATTAAAGAGCTTCACCTGATATTGAAAACAGGGACGGCAGACAGCTCAAAAGACTGGTTCGCGGTGGGAGATTACAAAAGAATACCCAACGAGGTCGGGGGAACGGATACCGCCGCTCCCGAGGAAGTGCATGAAAAAATCGCTTCACTGCTTGAAAGCTACAACAGACCCGGCAGAAAAACGCTTGAGGATATTGTTGCTTTTCATGTGGCATTTGAGCGGATTCATCCGTTTCAGGACGGTAACGGCAGGGTCGGCAGACTGATTATGTTTAAAGAATGCCTGAAAAACAATATAGTTCCTTTCATCATTGAGGATGACCTGAAGCTTTTCTATTACAGAGGTCTCAGAGAGTGGCCAGCCGAAAAGGGATATCTCATGGATACCTGCCTGACCGCTCAGGACAGATTCAAAAAATATCTCGATTATTTCAGGATTGAGTATTAGTGTTTTATAACATAACGATGCCGCAGCCGTGTTATCGGCTGCGGCGGTTTTTCATATCATATGCTTTGAAGCAGAGGCATCAGCCTGACACCCTCCGCAGGAATATGCGGAGCATAAGCTTTCCTCTTTCAATCGGAGACAGTCCCACATCCTGTGTCTGATTTAATATCCCCATGTCATAAGTTTCCAATCACCGGTTTCCGAGCGGCCAAGCCACCATTGCCAGTTTTTGTATTCTTTGCCGTTTTCAAACCCGCTCAAATCACCCTGCTCGGCTGTATAAAAATCACTTTCGAACATAATACATTGAGTGAAAACTTCCTTGTTGTCATTTGCAGCTTCGATTTCATTAAGCCAATTTATGTTTCGTTCGTTGCATTCATCATCCGAAACATAATATATTTTTTTAAGAGTACAGCCTTTCCAGGTGCTGAATTCAGCTTTGATTATTTCTATTGCGGCATCCATATCCTTTCTGGAATATATTTCCGATTTTCCGTAATCTATTTCAGCATCCTCAACAGAACCTGCAGGCACAGAACTAATTGAACAGCCTGCAAACATCAAGCAGGTTGCCAGCGCCAAGACAATAACGCCAAATAGTGCTTTAATCTGTTTCATCTTGTTTTCCTCACAGTTTTAATCTGAGCATGGTATTATTACATAATCACCCTTTTTGATAGTCTTGTAATCGATTTATTCAATCACGCAGTTATCATATAATTAATCGCCGCCTGAAGGTTTTTGAGATCAACACTCATTCCGCTCATTGACATCCTGGCATCTGCAACTTCTATTAATACAGT
>CADBOL010000154.1 GCA_902796295.1 Oscillospiraceae bacterium | reverse complement strand
CTCGCTGTATCTGCATACTATCTTCGTTCGAAAATCCGCCGTTTTCATCTTAACTGCCGTCGCCCGGGCTGTCATTCAAGCGAAAAACAAACAGAGAAAAAGACTCGCCTTCGGGCGAGTTTTTTAATTCGGAATTATGAATTATGAATTCGGAATTGACGGTCGCGCTGACGCGCTCCGGAATGTATATGTTGGCTGATGAGAGAAACCCGTAGGGAGTGACGTCTCCGGCACTCCGGATGTGCCGAAGGCACATAGATTGCGCGGTTTCACACGGCAGGGGCGGATATCATCCGCCCGCCTCAAGGATATGCGGAGCACAGTTTTTGATTAACGAAATCATGTTTTTTTACCCGGAAACAAATATTAAGATTTCATTAAGATTTGAGAGGGATTTTATTAAGCATATTGCAAAACAATGCCTTTTGATAGTATAATCTCATTAATATAATATACGGATTTCCGGCCGGGAGGATAAGCTTATGTATAAAATACTCATCTGCGATGACGAAAAAGATATAGTCAGGGCGCTCAGAATTTACCTTGTCGCCGACAGCAAGGATTATGAAATCGTCGAGGCGTATAACGGAAGGCAGGCGGTTGAGGCTGTCAAAGAAGGGCAGATTGACCTTGTCATTATGGATATTATGATGCCCGAGATGGACGGCATCGAGGCCCTTTGCGAAATACGCGAATTCTCGGATGTCCCCGTGATTCTGCTCACGGCAAAGAGCGAGGCGGAGGATAAGCGTATGGCATTCCGCCTGGGAATCGACGACTATATCACAAAGCCCTTCAATAAAATCGAGGTTGCCGCGAGAGTTGAATACCAGCTCAGACGCAACGCGCGCAAGCAGGAGACTCAGCCGGTGCCTCAGGGTGAAAACGTGATTTCAAACGGTCCCGTAGTCATCCGTGACGAGTCAAAAACCGTCGAGGTTGACGGAAAGCCCGTGAGTCTCACTCCCACGGAGTATTCGATAATCAAGTTCCTTACCGAAAACGCCGGCACCGTCTTTTCGCCCAAAGAGATATATAAGCAGGTCTGGAAAACCGACCCTCTCGGGGCCGAAAGCTCCGTGCTTGTTCATATAAGACATCTCAGGGAAAAGATTGAGATTTATCCCGCTCAGCCGAGATACATAATTTCCGTATTCGGTTACGGTTACAAAATGGAGAAGATGGACTGACATGAGATATATGATAAAAAGCTTATCCGACAAGATAACGGCAATCCTCGTTTTCCTTTTGCTCTCGGAGCTCGCGGTTGCGATGTTTCTCGCGACAGACTGCCTTATTGACTACCGCTTCTATTCAAAAGAGGGCGACAGCTACGCGATAGAGGAAACAATGCGTGTAAAGACCGGCCCGGAGTTTGAAAACATCGAGTTTTACACTGCCCGCAAGCTTGCCGGAAAAGACTGCAGCGATATTTACGCAAAATACAATAAAGACAGGTCAAATATTGTCTTTTTCGTCCGCGATACAGACGGCGGAGTAATCCTTACAAACCTGCGCGAGAATGAAAAATTCGATGAGAAGGCAGATTCGTTTTACACGGCCGTAAAGCCGCTGAATATCTGCGATGAAGACGGTAATGTCACACAGGGGACAATTTTTATTCATCTGAGAAAAGATATGCCCGCCAATGACAGCTTCAGCCTTGCCCTGACTTTGATTAAGGTTGCGGGCATTCTGAAATATCCGCTGCTCGCGCTGCTCGTCATCTTCATGCTCGCGGCGATAATAGACCTCGGCATGATTATGAGCAGTATCGGCAGGCGCTCCGGCAGCGGTGAAAATGATGAGCCGACAAGATTTATAGACAGGATTCCGCTCGACCTGATGATTATCATTATGGCGGCGATTGTGGCCTTTGTCGTGATGCTTATGGTGCTCACATCGGTGGCGGATATCAAGAAGTCAAATCTTGTTTTGTGGAACGCGGTCATACTGATTCTGACCCTTGTCTTTTCATCCGTGCTGCTGCTTTTCAGCATCACTCTCGCAACCCGGATAAAGTACGGCCATGTTTACAGAAACACGATGATTTTCAAATTCATCGCGGGCATAAGAAAAAAGGCGGGCAAAGAAAACGAGGGCTATTTCAAGGTGCCCTTCACGGGCAAGGTGCTCATCACGATTACGCTGATGACGCTGCTCGAGCTGCTTGTTACCCTCTATTTTCTCTTTGATTACAGGACCCATGAAAATGAGCTTCTCTCCGAATTCAAATTCGCTTATTTTGCGATATTCCAGATTTTTGTTACCTTTGTGCTCGGCGCCCTCTTCTTTATGATGGCGATAAATCTCTATCATCTGAGAATGAGCAGCAAAAAGCTCGCGCACCGCAATTTTGATTACACGGAT
>CADBOL010000153.1 GCA_902796295.1 Oscillospiraceae bacterium | reverse complement strand
GACAACGCCGTTTACAACGCAAGGTGTCTTATGGATTCTCACTCTGATTATGACCATATCACCGGCGGCTACACCTATGAGCTTGCCCCGGGATTCAAATACGGCTACAATAAAGCGAATTTCCTTCCGTTCGGACTTTATGTCACCTGCAACACAACCGGCAAGGAGCCGCTTAAACTGAGCGATGTCATTATCACCCGCCTCAGACACCCGGGCACAGAGAATAACGGCAGAATATCTTTTGAGGTTGACGGCGAAAAAACCCTTGCCGGCACAACCTGCTCGGGAGCGTTCCACTCGGTATATGATATCAAAGACCCGAATTCCCTTGATCCCATCAATATCTCTTACCCCGATTGGTACAGCAGCGGCAACAAAAAAAGAGACGGCAGGCCGATGTTTATTTACATACGCAATGCCAAAGAATCAAAGCGTAAATATATTTCGAGCGTTTCGGTCGGCTCTTTCTCGAGAGATATCTTTAAGAAGTCACTCGGTACCGCAGACCAGAATGCCAAAAACAGCGCAAAAGACAGTGATATTGACAAAAGCGCAAACCTGACCGCTATGGTCGGCGCTGCAGGCGGCTGCACAGATGAAATGATCTGCTTCAACATCGGCTGCAACCAGAGCGACGCATGGTATAAACGCCAGAAGGGCGGCAAAGCCTACGGCGTCGCGCCTGCGGATACAGCCGCCTCTTACATAGGCGTTTCGAGAACGGATAACCAGTCAGAGGCAATCAGGGCGATTCTCCTTTATCAGAACGATGATTTCCCCACAGCAAATAAAATCGTGATAGACAAGGCCGACTATTACTGCGACAGCACAAATATGCCGATAGTAATGAACGGCAAGCAGTATTATCTTTACTACACAAGGAACCGCGGCGTGCTCAGCGGCTCGCCGATAGAGGAAATCACGGTGAATAACGAACCGATATCAACCGGCAGTTATTCTGCTCTCTTTGCAAAGGCGGGAGAAAAAACCACTTACGGCGAACAGAACCTTTCTTATTATATTCATCTTCACGCCGCTCCCGTTTCCGGCGGCACCTACTATACTGAGCTGTTCATCGGCTCGGGGGCAACCAGGAATGCCGCCCTCGGCAACCTGGTAAGCCAGGAATGCTCGCAGTATATTGATATAGACCTCAACTATATGTCTTACGGTAACTCCGTTTACCTCGGTTACAATATGGGAGTCATTGAACCCGATGCCACCGAAGAAGACATTGAAGACGCAATGTATGAAGCGATTTACGATATCATTATCACCAAAGGGGAGCCCTATCATCCGGATGGCTTTATAAATGAAAAGAATAATATTTATTATGTGCCTGTGGCCGATGTGAACCTCAATGACCCCGGCCCCCATGTAGGCTATTTCGTCGGCGACCCCGATGAACTCTATATGTATTATTGCAGCCCCTATACATCCGTGAGGTTTAACCGCGCTCAGAGTAAAGCGAAAACCGGTATAGTTACTGCGCTGCCTGAGGAAGTGTTCAGCGCTCCGCTGTCAAAGCTCGCTTTCGCGCTGTATGACAGGGTGCCGTATAACAGCTCCCTTCCCGGCACTTCTTCAACGGGCGATGAGATAATGAGGTGGGAGTATGTAATGCTCTCAGACCACAGCGCGCCGGCAGATCTGACCGCCGGCACAGGAATCTTCTCAGGCGACACCTTTGTTGACAACCGCGTCACCATGTTTGCTCAGCGCCTCGACGGCTCCGTGAAACCCGCAGGCGAAATTACCGGCGGATTTGTCGCAGAGCAGATGAAAGTCGGCACGCTTACAGTAAATTAAGAAGGAGAAAAGAAGATGAAACATTTTTCAAGAGCACTTGTCGCGTTGATTCTCGCAGCACTTACGGCAATGACACTGCCCGCGCAGGTTTTTGCCGCCGGCACGGAAGAGAAGTATATAAGCGAAGTGCAGATAGGCGTAGGCAAAAGCGCCTCGGAAGCCGAAAAATCTCTTGATGGCTATGAAATTCTGAAGGATGATAACGGCAACAATGTTGACCTCAACAAAAACGCAGGCGCTACCGGTGTCGGCGGCAAGGGCAACCGCGTTGTCTATCT
>CADBOL010000152.1 GCA_902796295.1 Oscillospiraceae bacterium | reverse complement strand
GAGGATTCTGTTGAGAATGGAGGATTTGCCTACATTGGGGCATCCTACAATTGAGGTAAATACAGTTTCAGTCATTTTTGTTACCCGGTTTCCCTTTGAAAATGAAAATCAGAGACAGAATTATACTGACCGCCAGCACAGCGAGAACCGCAATGTGAGTTTTGTAATACTCAAACATTGCCCTGAAAGCTTCCGGCTGCCAGAGTATGATTATGCCGCAGATTACCGATGCCGCGGCGCTGATGAGCACTGCGCCCGCCGCAGCGTCCTTTGCCGCGCGGGCAAGCTCGCTTATGTTTTCCGAAGCGAGGTCAACCGCTCTCTCAACGGCGGTGTTGACGGCTTCTAAACTGAGCACAAGAGCGCACAGGGCGACAAGCACGGCAAATTCCGTCCTGCTCACCTCAAAGAAATCAAATACGGTCAGAAATCCGAACATATACACCGTAAATGTAAGGTGAATCCGCATGTTGCGCTCTCTTAAAAGGCAGTAAGCAACGCCTCTGCCTGCATATACAAATCCTTTTAAAAAGTTTTTCACGTCAATTCTCCATGTAATATGTTTCGCTGCGCTTGAGACCCAGTTTTGTGAGCACGGTTTCCTCTTTTTCTCTCATTCTCACCTCTTCAAGCCCGCCGTTCACATGGTCGTAACCGAGCAGGTGAAGCATTGAATGAACAGTCAGAAACCCGATTTCTCTTTCGAGAGAATGACCGTATTCCTCAGACTGAGCTCTCGCGTGATCCATTGATATTACAATGTCGCCGAGCAGTTTTGCTCCCGTGTCGTGATTGAGGTCATATTCTCCGTTTTCGCCGAGGGGGAATGAGAGCACATCGGTGGCCTTGTCGATATTTCTGTATTCCCTGTTGAGCTCACGGATGCGCCTGTCATCCGTGAAAGTGACGCTGACCTCGGCATCGCCGTCAAAGGCCTCACACTGCAAAACGGCATTGCAGCAGCGGCGCACGAGCATACGCACTCCCGCCGGCACAATCACGTCATCGTCTTTTGCCGTTATTACCCTGACTTTTCCTGTCACCGTCTTTTCTCTCCTCTTCCGATTTTTCATATGCCCTGATTATATCCTGAACAAGTCTGTGGCGAACAACATCCTTTTCGTTGAATCTCGTAATGCCGATACCCTCGATGTTTTTGAGCACGGAAAGCGCTTCCTTCAGGCCGGATTTTTTGCCGTCGGGCAGGTCAATCTGAGTTATGTCTCCCGTGACGACCATCTTTGAATTGAAGCCCAGACGCGTGAGAAACATTTTCATCTGCTCGCTTGTTGTATTCTGAGCTTCATCCAGGATAATGAAGCTGTCGTCAAGAGTTCTTCCTCTCATGTAGGCTAGAGGAGCGACTTCTATATCTCCTCTTTCCTGATGCTTCTGAAAGCTCTCCGCGCCGAGCATGTCAAAAAGAGCGTCATAGAGCGGGCGCAGATACGGGTCAACCTTTTGCTGAAGGTCGCCGGGCAGGAATCCGAGCTTTTCGCCGGCCTCAACCGCGGGGCGGGTGAGGACTATCCTGTTGACTTCCTTCGCCCTGAAAGCGGTCACAGCCATCGCCACGGCGAGATAGGTCTTGCCGGTGCCTGCCGGGCCCACGCCGAGAGTCACGGTATTGTTTCTGATATTTTCAATGTATTTTTTCTGGCCGAGCGTCTTTGACTTTATGGGCTTGCCTTTTGCGGAGATACAGATGCAGTCCGCCGTCATTTTCTCAAGCTCGCCTTCGTTATCCTCCTTGACGAGAGCGATAACGTATCTTACATTCTGGTCGCTGAGAGATTCGCCGCGGTTGATGAGAGTGAGAAGGCCGTTTACGGCTCTTATTCCCTTCTGCACGTTTTCCGCTTCGCCGACTACCTTGATTTCCGAGCCTCTGCTTACGACGCTTACTCCGAATTCCTTCTCAATAAGTCTGATGTTTTCGTCGAATGATCCGAAGAGCGAAACCGCCTGTTCCATTCTGTCAACATTTATAACCTGTTCAAACATATTCTCAGCTCCTTTCCCTCTGATTTGATTATATCACGCCGGATTATAAATGTCACTATAATAATTAACATTTATTTTATTGACTTTTTATGATTTTAACAGTAAAATTTTAACAAGTCAGGAAGGAGAATATCAATGAGCGAAATTATTGAACTTTCGAGATATGCCCTGCCGATTCTGACCGTAATTATTCTGGCTCTGAGCGTTGCCGCCCTTCTCAGGCGCAAAAATCAGCCGCTCGGCAATGTGCGGCTGATAAATACGATAAACGGCGACAGCTATGAAATAACCGGCAGAGAAACCTCCGTGGGATGTTTCAAAGACTGCGATATCATACTGAATTATCCTACGGTCGCCAAGCATCACGCCGTAATCAAATGCGGCAGGGATTC
>CADBOL010000151.1 GCA_902796295.1 Oscillospiraceae bacterium | reverse complement strand
ATTTTGAGATTGAAAACACCGGGAGCGAGCCTCTTACGGCAAGCCTGCTCGGTACGCTTGTTCCGGAATTCTGCAACAGGGGCGGCTGTAAAAATTCGCTTTCCGCCGGTTCCGGCAGCGTAAGCGTAACAATGCATCCTGCTCAGCCGGATGATGCCCCCGACAGCGGCGAAGTATGTCTGAGCATCGGCGGCGACGGTGAAAAAACATATATTGCCGGAGAATACCGACGTTTTATAAGAGAATATATTTATGATGATGACGATTTCGGCGTCAGCCAGGAATCGGTACTTTTCGGCTTCCGCGAAACAGGCAGTCTGCCTGAAAGCAATGCCGGTACTCCCCCGCCGGAAATACCCGAAAATACTGATGAGCTTTCGGATGAATTTATTGCCGGCTTATTCGCCGCATACATCAAATATCCCTCTGCGGCCTCGGTTCTCAGCCGCATACGCGAGACCCGGCCGATGTTTCCGGCAAGCCGCGCGGAGCAGGCACTGTTTCTTAAAGGTATAAGAGGTCAGGAAAAGCTTAAAGAAGAAGAATTCGGCTCAGCCGCGCTCTGCAGCAAGGTACATCTTGCTCCCGGCGAAAAAAAGAAAGTTCGTTTTATCCTCACATGGTATTTCCCGAATCATTTTTCAAAAGACGGCCGGCGGCTCGGGCATTACTATGAAAATCTTTTCAGCGGCGCCGCAGATGCAAACGCGTTTCTGACGAATCACAGCGCGGAGGTTTATGACAAGGCCGTTGCATTCTCAAAACTGCTCTATGACACCGATATGCCCGAAGTTTACCCGGACTGCTGGAGCGGGCACCTTAGCACAATTGTAAAATGCTCATGGTTTCTTAAGGACGGTAAATTCGGCCTGTGGGAAGGTCAGGGCTTCTGCGGTTTCCACACTACTGATATAACCTATCACGCTTCATTCGGTCTTCTTGCTCTCTTTCCGGATCTGCAGCTAAGGCAGATGCGAATGGGCGCCGCTTTTCAGCGCGAAGACGGGCGTGTTCATCATTTCTTTACGCCGGATCTTGATCATGTCGGCAGCGGATTTGAGCGCGTGGATATGAATAACCAGTTTGTGCTCATGGTGCTTCGCGACTATCTTTATACCGGTGATACGGAATACCTCAGAGATATGTGGCCGCATGTAATACGCGCTGTGGATTCCATCGGAGAGCTCGACACAGACGGCGACGGCCTCCCTGACAGCGGAACAAAACGAAACACCTATGACGCCTGGAATTTTTCCGGCACACCGGTTTACATCTCAATCCTGTGGCTTGCCGCGCTTAAAGCGGCGGCCCGTATTGCCTCGGAGATGGGTGACACAGCACATAATAAAGAGTGGACCGGCATTCTTGAAAAAGGCCTTGATTCACTTGAAAAACGGCTGTGGAACGGAGAATACTACAACCTGTGGGTTGACGGCTCCGAAAAGGATGAGACCCTTATGACCGACCAGCTCGACGGAGAATGGTTCCTGCGTATGGCCGGTATCGGCGGCAACCTTTGTGACGGACGTATCAGAGACGTTATGAAGGTTATTATGAAACAAAACTTCGACCGTGACAGCGGACTTATCAACGCCTCGTGCCCCGAAGGGCGGCATACCACGCTGTACTCTTACAAAAACTGCCAGACTCTGGCAGTCTGGACCGGTATCGGCTATGCCGCTGCTGCGCTGTGTCTGAGCGTTGGAATGCGAGATGAATCCGATGCAATTGTAACATCCATTCACAATAATCAGTCACGCCTCGGCGCGCTCTGGGATCACTGGGAATGCGGGCATCACTACACCCGCCCGATGTCAAGCTGGACTACATTGAACGCGGCCCTGGGTCTTGAGATTGACTTTGCACGGCGTATTATCCGGCTGAAACCCGCTGCGGATAACATCACTCTGCCGCTGTGCTTCCCCGGTTTTCTCGGGACTGCGGTGATAGAAAACGGTTCGGTCAGTATCCGCGCCATCGAGGGCAATACGGACGGCTGGACCATCCTGACCGGTGAAACGGAATAATAATTCCTGAGGGAGTCAAACAATGAAAAAGAAAATATCTCTTTTGCTTTCGGTTATTATGCTGTTTTCGGCTTGCCTGATGCCTGCAAATGCAGATGATATTACAGCAAATCACAATGACAGCATTTCAAGACTTTTTTCCGATAAACCGGAGTTTTGTCTTTACTGCGGTGAGCTTCACTCCGGATTCGGAGGCTCTTTTATCCGGTTTTTCCATGATATTGGCTATTTTTTCTGCGGGATTGCCGGCCGGTATCCCGACGGCGGTCGTATGTGGTTTTCATATGATACGGTTGACGCAGGTGCCGATGAGCCGTTTTATTTCATACACGCCGGTGATACACATGTCGGCTTCATAGATGAGCGCGATTACGGAGACGAAAGGCTCGTTGAAACGGCAAAGCGCCGCGAAAGCGATTGGCCCGCCGCGCTCAGAGTGCTGGATGATCTGTCTTTCAAGGCAAAAGAGCTGAATGCCCTCATAGTTCATACCGGCGACCTTATCGATTTCGTATCTCAGAGAAATCTTGATCTGGCAAAGGATTTCACCCGAAAAAATGACGTTTTTGCCTGCGCGGGCAATCACGAATATCATGTATATATCTGGGATGACGGTGATGACATTGCCCGCAGAGAGAGTGTTGAAGATAAAGTTCAGGCATCGTTCAAAAATGATATACGCTTCTCTGTCCGTGTTGAGCATGGAGTCAAATTTATTGCCGTTGACAATTCCTTCCACAATATCGAACAGTGGCAGCTGGAAAAATTCAGGGAAGAGATTGCGGACGGTATGCCTGTAATTCTGGCTCTTCATGTTCCTGTTTACGCACCCGATATCTTTGAATTCCAGATGAAAAAGCTTGATTATCCTCACCCCGCCTGGCTCATGGCCATCCCCGAAGAGGTAATGCGGGAAAACAATTACGAGGATACGTGGATTGAAGAACAGAAGGCGAATGATGCGACAAATGAATTCTATGATCTGATTGTCAGCTCTCAGAATATCAAGGCAATCGTTGTCGGCCACGACCACGCTCACTTTGTCTCTCAGGTCACTCCGACATTAAAGCAATATATGGTCGCCACAGATGAGGGCCAGATTTTTGCAGTCAGATAACGGACCTGTAAAAGAATGCAGATATATTCAACACCCGGAGCGTGGGAATTCCCATACTCCGGGTATGTTTTATGCATTCCGTAACGACATTATTCTATTGACCGTTCGTATTGTTTCGGGTTATAATTATCCCAACACATGATCTGCCATAAACATTTTTTATCGTATAACTTCTTTTAAAAAAGAAAGGACTGTGTATGCAGCAGATTTTACTGAAAATAACGGCGGCATTTCTTTCACTGCTTACCGTTCTCGGGCTGTCGCTGACTCCTCAGCGTCCAGTTGTTGACGACCCCGAGCCCGTAAATATTCCTCAGCCCGATTATGCCGCGCTTGCCGCCGAAGAGGCGGACTGGCTGTGGAAACAGCAGCTTCCGAACGGAGCAATCGCATTTTATTACCGGGAAAACGGCGAGGTTACCGTCAATCCGTATTTTTCCGCCTTTGCCGCCATCGCTCTGACTGCCTATGACGGCTCGCCCGAAGCGGGTGAGAGAATAAAGCGGTTTATTGAGTGGTACTTCGCGCATATGAATACCGGAAACGACAACATAATCCCCGGCACGATTTATGATTACACAGTCACCATGCAAAACGGCGAAATCATTTCCGAGGAATCCACCGGCAAATATGATTCCACCGATTCCTACAGCGCGTTTTTCCTTCGTCTGCTATGGGATTACGCCGGGCGTTACGGCGACATCGCGCTGCTCAGAGAGCACGCCGGCGAAATCAGAACTCTGCTGAATGTAATATACGCCACAAGAGTTTTCGGCTATACCTTTGCCAAACCCTCGGATCTTCATTTATATCTTATGGATAACTGCGAGGTCTATGCCGGCGTTTGCGCGGCGGAGAAAATCGGTGCCGCCATAGGTGACACCGATTTGCAGAAGAAAGCCGCAAAAGCCGCGGATGTTTACCGCACGCGGTTTATGAAAGACTGGTACCGTGACGGCAGGTTTACTTATCAGAAGGTAATTTTCGGGCCGTTCGGTCTTCTTGATTATGATCCGCTTTTCTCCTGGGATAATTTTTATCCCGATGCCGCCGCGCAGGTTTACCCTGTGCTGTGGGGCTTGATTTCACCGGACAGCGCCGAGGCAAAGCTCGTTTATGAAAATTTCTGCAGCAGCTGGAAATGGGAATCAATGGAATATATACGCAGCGGTGTCGAGGTGTTTTACTGGGGAGCTCTCGCGCTCGCGGGCGCAAAAATGGGCGACATCGAAAGGGTAAACACCTATCTTTATTATTACGGTCAGCGCGTTAATCCCGGGCGTGACTATCCGCTCTACTGCTTTGATTCCGCGATGGTGCTTATGGCGCTCATCACGGTGATGAAT
>CADBOL010000150.1 GCA_902796295.1 Oscillospiraceae bacterium | reverse complement strand
GGATGCTGCGGTACAACCCCACAATACATTGAGAAGCTAAAGCAGAGTTTAATAGGCAGAAAAAGAATTCCGGAAATGCCGAAAAATCTTACTGTTGTCTCCTCATATTCGCACGAAGTTGTATTCGGAGACACGCCCGTTCTTGTCGGTGAGAGAATAAATCCGACAGGTAAAAAGCTTGTAAAACAGGCGCTGATCGAAAACAACACGGATTTCCTTCTAAAAGAAGGCAGGGAACAGCAGAAAAAAGGCGCCGATATACTTGATGTGAACTGCGGCCTTCCGGAAATTGATGAAAAAAAGATGCTCACCGAAACAGTCGCTGAGCTTCAGGCAGTTTGCGACCTGCCTCTTCAGATAGATACATCGGATTATTCCGCAATGGAGAGCGCGCTCAGAATTTATAACGGCAAAGCGGTAATAAACTCCGTAAACGGTAAAGAGGATGTCATGAAATCCGTCTTTCCGCTCGCTGCAAAATACGGCGGCGTAATTGTTGCGCTGACTCTCGACGAAAACGGAATTCCGCAGAGCGCGGAAGGCAGACTTGAGATTGCTCTCAGGATAATCGGCGAAGCGCAAAAATACGGAATCAGCAAAAATAACCTTATATTTGACCCGCTGACACTGACCGTCAGCGCAGACTCCTCTGCAGCTCAGACGACTCTTGACTCGGTAAAGCTCATAAGCGAAAAAACGGGATGCAAAACAATTCTGGGTGTGTCAAATGTCTCATTCGGCCTGCCGCAGAGAAACAGGATAAATTCGGTGTTTTTCACGCTCGCAATGCAATGCGGCCTTTCCGCGGCAATCATCAACCCGATGTCAGACGATATGATGTCGGCATACCGTTCTTTCCTCGCACTCACCGGCAGAGACCCCTCCTGCCTCGGGTATATCAGGAATATGAATTCAGACTCCGCTGCGGTCAATGCGGCAACAGTCAATCCGGGCGGCGAAGACAGTCTGAGAAAATCCATTACCGAAGGCAGACGCGATGCCGCGCGGGCATTCACCGAAAAAATGCTTGAGACCGCCGACCCTCTCATCATAATAAACGAAGAGATAATACCCGCTCTCGATGAGGTCGGGAAGAATTTTGAGAGCAAAAAAGCTTTTCTGCCCGAGCTTCTTCTGAGCGCAGAAGCGGCAAAAGTCAGCTTTGAAGCCGTAAAGCAGAGATTCTCAAGTGAAAGCGGCGAAAAAAAGCTTACCGTAGTCCTTGCGACAGTACAGGGGGACATTCACGATATAGGCAAAAACATAGTAAAACTCCTCCTTGAAAACTACGGCTATAATGTGATAGATTTAGGTAAAGATGTTTCTCCGCAGACGATCCTCGAAAGTGTACATGAAAGCGGAGCATCAATAGTCGGCCTCAGCGCTCTGATGACAACTACCGTGCCTGCCATGGAAGAAACAATCCGCCTGCTGAAATCGGAGATTCCGGGCTGCAGGGTAATCGTCGGAGGCGCGGTGCTCACAAAGGATTATGCCGAAAAAATAAACGCGGATTCCTACTCCGCAGATGCTATGGAAACAGTCAGGTATGCTGAAAAAATATATAATGAAAGGTGATTAGAATGTCAGAGATTTGTAAGTTTCCCATTATTCTGGTTCACGGCCTTTTCGGCTGGGGCGATGACGAAGGTCTGAATGACCGTCTCCCTTACTGGGGAGCAAACACCTGCAATATCAAGCAGCATTATACCGAAAAGGGTTATGAAATTTACGCCGCGTCTGTCGGCCCCGTTTCCTCCGCATGGGACAGAGCCTGCGAGCTCTATGCGAGAATCGTCGGCGGACCGGTTGACTACGGCAAAGCGCACTCTGAAAAAGCACAGCACAGACGCTTCGGCAGATATCACGCCGAGCCTCTTATAAAACAATGGGACAGCGATCATAAAATTCACCTTATCGGTCACTCATTCGGCGGAAACACAGTACGCCTGCTGGCACATCTGCTCACCTACGGGGCACCCGAAGAGGTTGAGGCAAGCCCCGATGACTGTTCCGAGCTTTTCAAAGGCGGTCACGAGGATCTTATCGCATCCGTCGTCACAATCTGCTCGCCTCACAACGGCACAACCATTTTCAAAGCGGCCGACAAATTCAAGATTCTGCCGCTTATGAAACTTGTTGTTTACAATTATATGGGATTAATGGGAAGATCTCCCGCCGAAGGTACCGTATTCGATTTTCACCTTGAGCAGTACGGTATGAGCGACACTCCCGGAAAAAAAGACGCCTATCCGCTCAGAAGAGCGAGAAAGATGTACGGCAAAAGCCAGGATAACGCCGAGTATGATTTCATGCCCGAGGGAGCCAAGAAGCTGAATGATATTATCGATATCAGCCCCGACATCTATTATTTTTCATACTCCTACAATGCCGTTTCAATCAACTTCAACGGAAGACATCATATTCCCTGGGACACCAATTTCAAATTCCTCGCGGTAACATCGTCGATTATCCTGTTTTACAATCATTTCTTCAGGCCCGCGGGAGACTATATCTTCACCGATTACGCGAATGACGGCCTTGTCGATTTACCCTCCGCTCTTCATCCCAAAGGAGAGCCTTACAAATATTTTGACAGAAACGATATAAGGCCCGGCGTATGGAATGTTATGAGAACGCTGCAGGGCGACCACGGCACCCCGATAGGTCTTTTCACCCCGGTAGAGGAAACATTCGCCCTTTATGACGATATGTTCGCGCTGCTGAAAGAGGTGGAGGACAGAGAAACCGGCAGTATCGATAAAAACGCGGCCGCTGACGAAAATACAGACGGCCCCGACGCCAGGACATATACTCCGGCTCAGGTGCTCCCGAAGCCGAAAGTCAAGAATAAATCCGCTAAGAACAAATCCAAAAAGAAAAATGAAAAAGCCGGGGAAACTGCCGAAAAAGAAGCCGGAGAAAACCCCGCGGCAGAATCCGGTGCCGATGATACGGCAGAGGACGGCGCCGAAAAATAACCGGCAATCATTTTTAAACGTATAAATAATAAGAAGCGGAAACTATCATCATTCATTTATAAAAGAGGGAAATAAATGAAGCGTAAAAACAAACTGCCGAAGCTGACGTTTTTCTTCGGTGTACTTGCGATAATACTGTTTATCTGGGCCTGCTCCGAAATACCAAAGGGAAACGAAGGCGACTTTATTGATAACGCGGCCGTTGCCGTAAACGGAGACATCTCCGCTGAAAACGAAGGCGAAAGCGTTTTCGTAAGCGGTAAAACAAAACTTGAAAAAGTGCCCGAGGACATTCTTACCGGAGTATCCGCCGACGGTTTCATTCTTGTAAGAAATGTTGAGATGTATCAGTATTATCTTAACGGCGATGCAGTCTATAAGGATTTCATCGACCATCAGGTAATGAATATTGAGGGCAGAAGCGGAGAAAAATACAATAACTCCGCATTCCCCGACGGCGCTGAAAACTCAGTATTTCTGGGTGAAGTGAGCATTGAACCCGGCTCTTTCAGAATAGGAGATGACTATCTCTATACTCTGAGTGAAAGCTATCCGTATTTCACGGATTCTCATAATCTTATCCCGCTGGACAATCCTCCGGCAATTGACAATTTCACTCTGCGCGACGGCTGGTACTATTCCGGCTCGCCTACCGATTATAAACTGGGCGACATCCGCATAAGCTATGAATATCTTCCCGCCGACTCAATAAAAGAAATAACACTGCTCGGCAGGCAGAACGGCAACACCATAGGCGGAGCCGACAATATTGAAAAAGCCTGCATGACAGACAGCATCTGCGACAAGGCGGAATTTGCAAAAGCTGTCGGAATCAACAAAAGCAACCTTTCCCGCAACCTGTTCATCGCATCCGCGGTATTGTTTGCTCTGGCGGCCGCCGCATATTTTGTCAGCAAGGGCAAACTGCGCAAAGAGGCGGTTCAGGCGGCTCTCGTCATTTTCACAATAGTCGGTCTTACTCTGACTCCCATGGTTAATTCCAAGGCGGATTTCGGAGACTACGGCGGTGATGTCGATTACGGCGGATTTGACTCGGGAGGATATGATTACGGCAGAAACGACTACGGCGGAAACAATGATTATGACTATGACCGCACAAGAGCCACAACCACCTCCTATTATTACTATGTCAAATACCCGAGCGTTGACTCGAGCGTATATGAAAAGATGTTTTACATCATCAACAGCCGCAACAACGTCACCGATGTGGAGACTCTCGGTCTCGTAACGCCCGAGGTTGACAGCAGCTCCGCTCTATTCGGCACGGGATCATTCGGCTTTGCAATCGGATATCTTATTCACACAATAAGAAAGAAACTTGAATCAAAACGCCCGAACAGACCCTCAGGCCCGAGACCGGCGGGAGCGGAAAGGACCGACGCGTCAAAACTTCTTCCGATTGATGATTACAAACAGATTGACACGGGCTTTGACGAAGAGGAATTCAAAGCCAAAGTGAGCGATATGTATGTGAAATTCCAGAATTCCTGGCAGAAGAAGGATATGGATGACCTCAGGCCGTATCTCACCGATGAATTCTACGCACAGTGCGAGAGCGGGCTTGACAACTATACGAGAAACAACCAGACAAACATAATTGATGATATTAAAGTTGAGTCGGTTGATCTCAAGGGCTGGTGGCATGATAACACAAACGATGTCATCGTTGCGGAGCTCACTACCGAGATTACGGATTATGTGATCAATGATAATACCGGCGAAGTGGTCAGAGGAAACAAAGACGCAAGACGCAGGATGCAGTATGAATGGTCACTCGTAAGGCAGAGCGGAATCACTTCCGGATCGGAAGAAGACCTTACAAAGGTCTGCCCGAACTGCGGCGCTCCTCTCACTCTCAACGCAGCAGGCGAATGCGAATACTGCGGATCGATTCTCACAATGGAAGCTCGCGACTGGGCTGTCAGTTCAATCAAAGGTCTTTCGCAGAGAACATATTACAAATAATCCGGCAGAATAAAAGCGCTTTGCATTTAAGCAAAAAACAAACAGACATCAGGGCGCAGATACATCCGCGCCGCAAGTCAGCAGTTGACGGTTGCTTCACTCTGAATTAAAGAATAACAGGCTCGCAGGTTGTTAATGCTTCCTGTGAGTCTGTTTTTTTATATGATTCCGGAGTCATTTTCTTTTCACACTTCCCTTAACAGATTATAATAACCGCGTCTGTAATTCCGGGAGCACAGATTTCGGCAGCGGCGCAGGAATGAAATTACGGCGCGGTTATCAAATTCCCCAAAAAACATCTTTTTTAACCGCTCAAGGTAAACTTTGCCCTGTTTTTATGTGTTATCCGAATAAAAACAGTACAAACAGCACAAAAAATTATTGACAAACCGTTAACAATACTGTAATATAAGTTTACTTATCACTTAGTTTATTTTATTTATATTTTATGAAAAGGAAGGATTTTTTAAATGAGTATTGTTAAAAAATCAATCTCCGTCATTCTGTGCATCGTGCTTGTGCTCGGTTCTGCATTCGTGATCGCAAGCGCCGACGGCTCATACCGCGACAATGCACGCTGGACCGAGATAACAAAATCCGAAGCCGACAGCAGATACAACAGCGGAGAAAAATTCATCGTCGTATTTTTCCGCAATGACTGCACAAACTGCCAAAGCGTAGGAAACAATGTCCTCACCACCTGGATGGACACTTATTCCTATAATATTTACGGCGTCAATGCCGATGTCAACGGTATCAGTGACTGGGTCATCACAAAGCTCAAAACCACAGCGGTCACTCTTCCGGCAGTCTGCTTCGTACAGAATAAAGACGCTGTCATTTATACCGGCGCAGATAAAGCTTCTGTTGACGGAATGAAGGCAAAATTCTATGATTTCGCGGGCATCTCCCCCGAAACTACCTATAAGCTTATCTATGATGTAAACGGCGGCTGCTGCGGCCCCGACAGCATCATTGACAACGGCTCGGTCACGCTCTCAAATATTGCCCCCTCAAGAGACGGCTATAAATTCCTCGGTTGGTCAAAGAATAAGAATGCCACGGTCGCAAATTACAGCGCAGGCTCACTTTTCGATCTCACGGAAAATACCACTCTCTATGCCGTCTGGGAAAAATATGACGGCCCCGCTTCCTATCCAGTCAGCGTTGTCTATCATCAGTCTGAAGCAAGAAACATGCTTGACATGATCAATCAGTTCAGACAGAGCGGAAACGCCTGGTACTGGAATGAAGACAACACCACCAAAACAACCCTCACCAATCTCGCCAAACTTGAATATGACTATGATCTTGAAAAAGCGGCAATGCAGAGAGCTGCCGAAATAGTCGCAAGATTTGAACATTACCGTCCGAATGACGAGAATGTTCTTAATATGTACAGCGGAAGCAGCAAAGGCGAAAACATCGCTTACGGCCAGGAAAGCGCCGCAAAAGCCGAAGAAACCTGGGAAGAGGCCGACAAGAACTATGCGGGCCAGGGTCACAGAAGAAATCTTCTCGACTCCACCTTTACGGCAGTCGGCATCGCATGTGTTGAATATGAAGGACGCAACTATTGGGTTCAGTTATTCAGAAGCCCCACTTCAAGTGCATCATACACAACTCCCGCTGATTCAGCGGCAAATGTTGATATAGAAATACTTGATAAATATATTGACAGCATTACGGTGAGTCCCGCAGTCAGTTCAATAACCCTGACTGTCGGCACAAGCGCAGACGTTCCCTCTCTCACTCAGAGCATCAAAATGAATACAGACCCGAAAAATACGCTTAAAGCTCTCAAGGCAGCTGACTGGAAATGTGACGACAACTCAATAGCAAAAGTTGTTGATGATGAGGTCATAGGCGTTAAAGAGGGTTCAACAACTCTCAGAGGCAACTACGGCGGAAAAGAAGAAGTCACAGTCAAAGTTACTGTTGAAGCCAACCCCGGCCCCGAGCAGTACAAACTCAGTTTTGATGCCAACGGCGGCAAGAATGCACCCGCAACCCAGACCGGTAACGGAGATATTGAGATATCTGCTGATGAACCCTCCAGAGATGGATATACCTTCCTCGGCTGGTCGCTCTCTCAGACTGCAGAAACTCCTCAGTTCAACCCCGGC
>CADBOL010000149.1 GCA_902796295.1 Oscillospiraceae bacterium | reverse complement strand
TTTTGATTAAAGTGTGAGATATTCATAAATCATTCGTTAAAATAATGAAAGGGTGAGCGCATGGATAACGGTGCGGAGAATTACCGCCGTTTCCTTGAAGGCGATGAAAAAGGCATAGAAGCCATTATAACCGAGTATAAAGACGGGCTGATTCTTTTTCTCAACAGCTACGTGAGGAATCTCGACATCGCCGAGGAGCTTGCCGAGGATACCTTCGTGCGCCTGTTTCTCAAAAAGCCGAAAAACAGAGGCGGAGCCTCATTCAAAACATGGCTTTACACAATCGGACGCAACATCGCGACAGACTATCTCAGAAAGCTCAGCCGCCGTAAAGAGGAGCCACTCGAAGAGCACTATGATATAGCCGATGAAGAGAATCTTGAAAAGAACTACATCCGTCAGGAGCAGAAAATAGTGCTTCACAAGGCAATGAATAAACTTAAACCCGAATACCGCAATGTTCTCTGGCTCACGTATTTTGAAGGAATGAGCAACAAAGAGACCGCGGAAATAACGGGCAAAAAGACACACAGCGTTGAAATGACACTCACAAGGGCGAGAGCAGCGCTCAAGGCCGAGCTTGAAAAGGAGGGATTTGTCTATGAAGTCGAGTGAAGAAATGACAAGAAGCGTAATGGATAAAATCCGCACCGCTCAGGCTGAAAGAGCCAGAAGAAACAAGATGATCGCGGGCATTGTCGCGGTTGTCACTCCGCTTGTGATTGTCACGGCTGTATTCGGCGCCGTCAATTTAAGGAGCGGCAGTATGAAAAAGGCGGCAGACTCGGCCCAGGTCAACGAAGTGCTTCCGGAAAACGCCGATTATTACGCCGGGGAAGAGAATATCGCCGAAGACTTTTATGACAGGGAAGCATATAAATCCTCAGGCAAAAGTGCGAAATCCTCCGGCGCTGACGAAGCGGACGGCGCGGTCACCCTCACATATGAAGAACTCTGCGGAATACTGCCGGACGGAAATCTTCTCAAAAACCTTGAAGAAAAAGGATTCACCGTTTCGGACTGCCCGGCGAAATTAAAAGACGGAGCTCAGGGCCGGAATTACTCCGATTTCATAAGCCTCGGCGCCGGATTCGAAAAGGGTGAAGCGGAAGGCACGCTTGAATGTCTGTGTTATTACACCGGCTCCGCGGAGAGCTATGTCATGACGAGGTCTTCCGGCAGCGGCGAAAAAAACCGCGCGGAGTTTGAAACCGGAAGCACGCGGGTAATTTATTTTGATTGGGGCGAAACTTACAACGCCGTGTTTGAAAACGGCGGCACACTGTATGAAGTCAACGCACGCGGAATAAGCTCACCCGGGGAATTCGAAGAAATCGTATCGGAGATAATCGGATAAATGCAATAAGTCAGCAGTTGCGGATAATTATATAAAATCGGAGCACGCTTGCGTGCGACCGTCAATTACTCATTACTTATTACTCATTACTAATTGAAAAGAGTCCGCACAAAGCGGACTCTTTATTATCGCTCATTTTCAAGAAACGGCAGCGTATACTTAACCGCCTTTTCCGTTTCGTCATAGACAAAAATGTGTCCCGAGCCATCAAGCTCGTGAAACTCGGCGCCGGGCATAACCTCTCTGAATCTCTCCGACATATAAAACGGCATCGTGATATCGTCTTTGCCCCAGAGGCAGAGCACGGGAATGCCGTGTTTCGCGGCCTGCTCAAAAAAGCGGGTCGCTTTCTTTGTCTTGAGGATTGTGTGTCTCAGACTTGACAGAGTGCACCTGCAGAAGCCTTTGTATTTGAGAGTTTCTGCTAGCTTTTCAAGATAGGGATCCGTATCGGCGTGCTTAAACTCTCTTGTGCAGTTTTTAAAAAGAACTTTGTCGCCCCAGAATGCAAAAATGAAATCGCCTATGAGCGGGCACGCGCTCAGATACATATAAAACGGCGGCCTGAATGTATCCATCCCCGCGGGAGCGTAATAGACAAGCTTTTTCACCTTTTCGGGATGCTTTGCGCAGTAGGCGCTGACAATCGGGCCTCCCATAGAGGTTGCAAAAAGAGTGAATTTTTCGTCCCCCGCGAGCGCATCGACAACCTCTTCAAGCTGTCTGACAAAGAGCTCCGGAGTATATCTGCCTCTGACTCTCTCCGAAAA
>CADBOL010000148.1 GCA_902796295.1 Oscillospiraceae bacterium | reverse complement strand
CTGTCGGATGAATCATAAACCGCCTGCATTATCATTGATGTGAGGACAGCTCTGTCAATATACTGGCTGTTTTTGCCTCCGCCCTGCATCACGAGCTTTATGAAATCATTTATCTCGTTTTCATACATATTGGTTTCACGGCAGCTGACTTTTTCCTCGGTGAGCATACCGTTTTTCACTCCGTAAATCGTGAAGTCGCCGCAATAGTTCAGACGTATACCCGCCTTGGTGCCCATAAAATCAATGAATGTTTCGCTGATACCGATATTCTGCGCCCAGGCGCCGTTGAAAGAAATCACGGGGCCGGTTGTTCTCACGATTCCCGTGACGGAATCATCAACATCATAAGTGCCGTTCAGATCCTTGGTTTCCTCGGCCCACATCCCGGTATAGACATAGTTTTTCATATCAACTCCGAGTTTGCTGAACGCCTCTCCCGAAACGGTGAGCGGAGCCGGATCCCCGCAGCAGTACATAATAAGGTCGAGGTAATGCACGCCCCAGTCAATCAGAGTGCCTCCGCCCGAGCAGGCTTTCTTTGTGAAATCTCCGCCGAGGCCCGGGATAGAGCGGTGAGCGCGGAATGAAGCGTAAACATGATAAACCTCACCGAGCTCCCCGGAATCTATTATCTCTTTAATCTTATTTACATAAGTGTTGAATCTGTTGCATACTCCGATATTGAGTATTTTGCCGGTCTCATGGGAAACCTTCTGCATTTCAAGCGCCTCACTCAGGATTCTCGCCGCCGGTTTTTCACAGAGAACATGCTTCCCCGCACGCAGAAAGTCAATGGAAATAATCGAGTGAAAATCATTATGAGTGCATACGGAAACAGCGTCAAGCCCGGGGTCATTGAGAAAATCATGATAGTCTTCGACCGCCGTCCCGCAGCCGTATTTCTCAACGCACATTCGCGCCTTTTCGGGGATAATATCGCAGAAATACTTTATCTCGACGTTTTCGTTTTTCATATACGCGGGAATATGCGCGCAGTTTGCGATAGTACCGCAGCCGATGATTGCAACTTTAACTTTTCCCATAATCAATCACTCCTGAATAAACAGTATTCTAATGTATAATAATATACCAATAAAATAAAAAAGTAAAGTAGATAAATAAAGATTGCCCGTATTAATATATTTGCATTTTATTCCGCCTTGTGGTATCATAACCGCAGACACAGTTTTAATGAAAGGGGGCGCTGAAATGTCCTCTCCTCTTGCAGACAGATTAAGACCCGAAAGCATAGACGATATGGTCGGTCAGGAGCACCTCATAGGCGCCGGAAAGCCCCTGAGAAACATAATTGAATCGGGAGAGCTGCCAAACATGGTCTTTTACGGCCCTCCCGGCACGGGAAAAACCACGCTCGCGAGGATTATCGCCAAAAAGACAGACAGATATCTCGTAAAACTCAACGGCACCACCGCCGGCACGGCGGATATAAAAGAGGTTGTGGCTCAGCTCGACACTCTCGCGGCTGTAAACGGGATTCTGCTCTACCTTGACGAGATTCAGTATTTCAATAAAAAACAGCAGCAGACTCTGCTCGAATACATTGAAAACGGCAGGATCACTCTCATCGCATCCACCACCGAAAACCCTTATTTTTATGTTTACAGCGCCATACTCTCCCGCTCGACCGTATTCGAATTCAAGAGCGTTTCACCTTCCGAGATAAAAAGGGCTGTGCTTCGCGGATTTGAGGAAATGGCAAAGAGCAGAAACGAGGAGTATGATATCGAAGACGGAGTGGCTGAGCACATCGCAACCGCATGCTCCGGAGATGTGAGAAAGTCCCTCAACAGCGTTGAACTCTGCGTTCTCAGCGCGGACTGCACAAGCCCGAAAAAGAAGATTACTCTCGAGAGCGCGCGTTCTCTCACACAGTCGAGCGCGATGAGATATGACAGGGATTCCGACGAGCATTACGATATAATATCGGCTTATCAGAAATCAATGCGCGGCTCCGACCCCGATGCAGCGGTACACTATCTCGCAAGGCTGCTTGAGGCGGGCGATCTGCCCTCAGCGTGCAGGCGTCTCATGGTCTGCGCGTGTGAAGATGTAGGGCTCGCTTATCCGCAGATAATTCCCATTGTCAAGGCGGCGGTTGACGCGGCTCAGATGCTCGGCCTTCCGGAAGCGAGGATTCCTCTTGCAGACGCGGTTATACTCGTGGCGACAAGCCCCAAATCAAACTCGGCATACAACGCGATAAACACTGCTATGGGAGATGTCAAGGCCGGAAGGACCGGCCCCATTCCCCGTCAGCTTCAGAATATGCACTATGACGGCGACGAGAGCGAAGTCAAAGGTCAGAACTACAAATATGCCCACGATTTTGATGGGCACTGGGTTAAACAGCAGTATCTGCCCGACGCTATCAAAGACAGGCGGTATTATGAATTCGGAGATAACAAGATAGAGCAGGCGTCAAAGGACTACTGGGAAAAAATCAAGAAATGAGCATAAAGGAAAACCATTCTCAAAGCTTATCTGCTTCAAAGATACGGGATGCAGCGCTGACAGCGGCAATGACCGCCGTTATTGCCGTCTGCTCATGGATAACCGTTCCTTATACAGTACCATTTACCATGCAGACCTTCGCGGTTTTTCTCTCACTGAGACTGCTCGGGGGAAAAAGAGGCTTCATTTCCGTTATTCTGTTTGTTTTGCTCGGTGCTGCCGGATTGCCCGTTTTTTCCGGTTTTCGCGCAGGGTTGGGCGTTCTCGCCGGCCCGACGGGAGGATATATCACCGGATTCATTTTTGCCGCGGGATTATATTGGATTGCGGAAAAACGGCTTGACAGAATAATAAAGGTCTATTTTGCTTTGTTTGCGGGGCTCTTTATCTGCTATCTTGCAGGCACGCTTCAGTTTGTCGCCGTAATGAAAGCCTCCGGCACATCTTACGGATTCACCGGAGCGCTTGCCGCATGTGTTTTGCCGTATATCATACCCGATGCCGTCAAGATTATACTTGCCGTCACCGTCGCCTCAAGAGTCGCGAAAGCCGTTAAAATTAATGAATAATATTGACTGTTTATTATGTTGATAGTATAATGACAATAAAGCGATGACCGAAAGGATAAATAAAAATGGAAGAAGAATACATTCCCGATATAGTGAGCGTTATTGACGAAGAAGGAAAAGAACACGTCTTTGAAGAGCTTGACAGGATAGAAACCGAAAACGGCCTCTACGTCGCTCTGTGTCCTCTGCCCGAGGATCCTTCCAAAATAACAGAGGAAAGCGATGAATTCATTGTGCTCAGAGTCATTCCCGGCGAGGGTGAGGAGGTTACTCTCGAACCGATTGAGGATGATGACGAATATGACGAAATCGGTCAGATTTTCCTTGAAAGAATCAATAAAATGTTTTCCGACCTTGAAGACGGAGAAGACTGATAAAAATTTCTGCCTTGTGCGATAACTATGACTCTGATGTAACCCAACGAAAATATAAAGGGAGCCGAAGCTCCGTCGGCAGACTGCAGACCTCCCGCCCCGGAGATTCTCTTTTGAGCGCTCGCCGGCAAGCGGACGAAGGGAGCGAGAACCCGATGGGAGGCACCCACCTGCTGTGATGCAGGTTACAAGCGGTCATTCCCGGCAAGGCAGATTTTATCTTTATTCATCAAATCTTACTGGAGTTTATCATGCAAAAGATTTTCAGCGCGGATATACTTGACATTTTCCCCTGTGAAACGGGGTTTATATATGCATGCAGGGAATTCGACGGTTCGGGAGACACTGCCGGATTCTTTACCTACGATATTACGGCGGATATATTCGAGAGAATAAGCATAAGGGATTACATCGCCGAAAAATTCGGCAATGAAGGCTTTGAGCTGGCAAAAAATCTCGGCGACTTCGTGACCTGCACTCTCAGAGGACTTTCGCCGACATCAAATATCGCCTCTTATAACGACGGAACGATCAGGATTTTTGATAATTACGGATTCATCAGCGACACAAAAAAGGTAAAATACCTCAATTATCCCGCACGCTCCCCCGAGCCTTACGGGCGTGATCTGTGGATGGCGGTTCCCGAGGCAAACGCCGTAATAAACTATTCGCTGAAATATGACAGGATTGAGTTCAGAATCGGCGGGCCGAAAGAAAGCGCTTTTTCTCATCCCGCTTCACTTTCGCTCTATGACGGATGTCTGTATGTCTGCAACGAGAATTCATTTTCGATAAAGACTATTGACCTTGATACCTACAAAGTTTCCGGCTTCTATGTTTTCAACGAACCGGTTTCAAGATATTTCAAGTCGGGCAAGAGCGAATTCGTGCTGCTGAAATCGGGGCTGTATAAGCTGTAAAATCAGGGTAACGGCAGGGTATTGTTTTATGTCGGGATTTTATACGGGAATTATAAAAAGCGGCGCTTTCAAGGCACCGTTTTTTGTTTTATAATTATTTTTAAAATTTACACAATTTGTAAACAATTCAGTTGACATCCACAATATGTAGTGGTATAATTGCTTTGTTAAAGTTATAAAACTCTATTAATTAAGGAAGGTAATTTCTAATGAAAAAAGCACTTGCTCTTATTTTCGCAGTTGTTTTTGCGCTCTCCGGCCTTTCAATTATGGCTTACGCTGCCGAAGCATCGGCAACAGCCACCGCCGAGTACAATTCCGAAACCAGTATTATTATTCCCGAAGTTATCACAGT
>CADBOL010000147.1 GCA_902796295.1 Oscillospiraceae bacterium | reverse complement strand
TCAGAACGGCTTAAAAAATGCTGTTGAACCTACGGAAAGGCTTATAACGCCCTGATTCGCCGAAACCGACAAAAATTGACAATGTTTCACGATGCAAAAAGCTGTTGAACATCGTTGAAAAGCCAAAATAGTGGTGAAAATATGTGGTATTTCGGTCCGAAAAAAAGAATCACCGCCGATGCTAAAAACCCGGAAAGTCTTTAGTATCAACGGTTTTCCTTTGGTTGCGGAGGGAGGATTTGAACCTCCGACCTCCGGGTTATGAGCCCGACGAGCTACCAGCTGCTCTACCCCGCGATATGTTGTATTGACATTATACACGAAATCGGGAAAATGTCAAGGAAAAAATAATAAATGTGAGCGCATGCAAAATAAGAGCTTATTGATTACACAAACCGGGGCAGGGGAAACCGGAAGTTTCCGCGGCCCCGGTCATTATAATTCTGAATATCAGCCTTTTCCCTTTTTCCTGAGTTCAATGAGTTCTTTGTAACTGATGAGTTCAATGCCTTTGTCTTTGAAGAACTGATGCGTTACCGGGTCTTTCATCATTTTGTATTCCCACCAGCGTCTTTCCCAGGTGCCCGTAATCATTTTGAGCTCTTCTGTTTCGAGCGCCGGATGGATGAATGTTTCTGTGATTCCCTCATCTATATTCCCGTGAAATTCAAGGAATTTATCGCGGAATTCCTCGTAGTTGTCAATATCTTTGAGGCATTTCACCTGGTCGGTGAGTATGAGATAATCGGGGGTGTAAACTTTATAGATTTTGCTCAGGAATCTGCACAGCTTGCAGAAGAAGACATAGAGATTGTAGTTTACTTCGTCGGGGCAGTATTCCTTTTTGGGCGTGATGCACATACGGAACGGGAGCTTTTCCTTTTTGCAGAGCTTGAATATCTTGGGCAGCATAAGGTATTTGCCGTTCATTCCGTAGAGCGAGCCCATATGATTATCCGCCTGAACGGGTTTAAGGCCCCACTCTCTTGCCTTTGCAATCTGCGCCGCTGCTTCGGCGATTGCCTCTTTATAGGTGCAGTGCGCCTCAAAATCTTCGTTTTCCGGCCACATTCTGCCTTCGGGCATCATAAGACTTTTGCCGCCGGTCAGAGGTCCCCATGACCATCTCTCTCCCCACTCGTTTGTGGTGGTGAGGTGAACTCCGACCGCATACTGAGGATTCTCCGCGGCGAATCGCACGGCCTCCCTTGCCTCGGGGCAGGGAATCATAATGGTCGATGACTTTATGCAGTCTGATCTGAAAAGGTCAAAAATCGCTTCGTTTGCCGATTTGCACATTCCGAAATCATCGGCATTGATAATAAGATATCTGCTCATCTGATACACCTCACATTGAAATATATACGATAATTTCTGTGTCTTTCGGGTAGTATTCGCCGACTGTCACATTTACTCTTTCAATCTTACCTACATTGAAAAGCCCGAGAAGGCCGTGGCTTGCTCCGTTGAGAGATCTCACGTTTTCAAAGCCTGCATCCTGGATTTCTTCAATTGCACGGTCACGCCTCATGCCGACAACATCGGGAACTTTAATGAGCTCGGTATCCCCCTGGGTGTAAACGGGATTGCCGTCATTGTCGAGAGTGACTGTGCAGGAAACATAGCGCCTGTCATTGTAATAGATTTCAACTTTGTACGGCTCTCTGAAATCCTTTTTGCTCAGCGTTCTCGTGAACTGCAGGGGCCTGCCGTCGGCGGTGTAGAGGAACACCTCGTTGCCCGACGGGGTTCTTCTCTCAAGCTGAATATCCTTGGCACCGAGCTCGAGACCGGGGAACATTATGGAAACCGCCACTCCGGCATTGCCTCTTTCGGCGGATTTGATAAGAACCTTTGTGTAAGCGGAGACGACGTTTCTCATCCACAGCAGATTGAAGGTGTCGCTGTCAATCACAATGTATTCATCCGGCGAGTGAACGTATCTCTCGTCATCATAGACATAGAGTGAGCGCTGGACATAAGGATCTTCGGGATCCCAGAGGTCACCGTCGGGTGTGAGCTCGCTGCCTGTGTATGAGAAGCAGGTGAGCTCGTCTTCGGAGTATTTGTCGGCTCCCGCGCTCGCGACACAGATAAGTTCCTTCCCGTTATAACAGAGTGCTTCGAAGCTGTTACTGTTAAGCGCGTTTTCATCAAACGCCTCAACGGTGAATCGGAGGAAATAATATGCAGAAGCATTGCCGGCTCTCATTGTACAGAGCCTTAAATCTTCGCTCATGCCGTTTGTGCAGTTTATTCTGCCGCCTTCAAAAACAGTCTTATTCTTATCAATGTCAAAAATGTAGAGCGTAATATATTCGAATCCGCCGTCAAGATCCGTAATCAGAATGCACTCATTCACTCCGTCGGAGTCAATATCATAGAAATACTCCGTGAAACGGGCTTTATCAAGGTCTCTGACACCGGGAGGAAGCGGATCGGTTTCGCTGCAGAGATCGATGTTTTTAGTTCTCACGGCATATGCGCTTTTGTAATTCTGCGTGAATTCCCTGCTTCTGAGGAAATCGAGATAAATGTTTTTTGCCTCTGCGGGAAGAATGACTTCCTGTGAATTATCCCGCGCGGATTCGGAAACGGTTTCGCTCGGCGCGGCAGTGGTCGTTTCTTTGCCGCTGTTTGCCTTTATTACCGTAAGGAATTTTATTGAAATTGCGATGAAACATACGCCCAGCAAAGCCGTAATAATTGAGATAATAAGCATCGGCTTGTTGACGGCTTTTTTGTGACTGCCGGGGCGTGGGGAAGGTGTTTCGCCCGGCATATCGAGTTTTTCATCCAGTCTGAATACCTTTTTGCCGAGCATGGCATTGAGCACATCTTCGGCCTCTTTTTGCCTGTCGTCCGGATTTGCCGATAACCCTTTAATGAGCGCCCGTGCGGCGTCTTCCGGCATACCCTGCACTGCGCGCAGCCCTTCATAAAGGTCGGTATCCTTTTCCGGGGCGCTGCCCGTGAGCATATTGTAAATGACTGCGCAGATTGAGAAAATGTCGCTTGCGGATACAGCCGCTCCGTTATTCAAAGCCTTTTCGGGAGCGGTGAAAGGTGATGCGGTATCGTTATTATCCGAAAAAGCAAGTGAAAAATCAAAAAGTTTGACTTTGCCGCTTTTGCATATCATTATGCTGTCGGGCGTGATGTTTCCGTGCAGAATACCCTCTCTGTGAAGGCCGTCAACGGCGCGGATTACGGGAGTGATATCGGCAACTGTGTTTCTGAAATTATATTTGCCCTCGCGCTCCGTAATCTCTCTTACGGTTTCGCCCTCCTCACGCTCGATGATGACATAGGCGGTATCGTTTTCAAGTCCGAAATCGATTATTGCGGGGATCGCTTCATAATAGTCAAATCTTTTGATGCTGTCTGCCAGAGAGATGATTTCGCCGACCTTTTTGGCAAAATCTCCCGCGTTGAAGGAAGGGATAACTCTTTTGCCGCCCTGCTCCCTGACAGCTGAACCCTGAGGCATATACTCCAGAACAGTCACGATTTCATCGGTCCTGCTGTCAAGAGCATTATATGTAAATCCGAAGCTGTTTCTTTTTACTGCATAGCCGATGCAGAATGAACCCGCAACGACAGTGCCGGGCTCAAGGGAGCCCTCAAAAGGAGTGTGAGCGGCGGGATCGCATCCGCAGTGAGGGCAGATATTCTCTTTTTCTTCATATTCGCAAAAGCAATTGAAGCATCGTTTCATACGATTGCCCCCTGTAAATCAAGTAGCTGCGGATAATCCGCACACTGAGATTTTACAATGCCGGATATTTCCGTGTCAATTAAGCATATGTAAATTATTTATTAAACTGTTTCCGCCCGGGATTAAAGATCGAAAAGGCCCGATGCAAAAGTTAAAACACCCGATATTACAGTCAGAATCAGGAACATGATTGCCGCTCTTCTGGCGGCGCGCGCCGCTTCTCCGTCCTGTGTTTTTGTGAATCCTATTATAAAGAGAGGACCGACAAAAGGAATAAATACGGAAACGATAAGGGCGATAATAACGGCGGCCTTGGGGGTGAGATTCATTTCCTGAGAAGTGTATGTTTTTTGATTGAAGGTGGTCTTCTGAGTTCCGTGATAATGCTCTCCGCCGTTTGCGTATTTTTCAAATCTCGGGTCGCAGTATTCGCCTGTTTTTCTGCCC
>CADBOL010000146.1 GCA_902796295.1 Oscillospiraceae bacterium | reverse complement strand
GTTTCGCCGAGTTTATCGGTCATATCATTTATGGTGTTGCAAAGCTCACCTATTTCGTCATTATACGGATAGTGATCGATATTCGTTTCGAAATCGCCCGCCGCAATCTTCTTTGCGGCCTCACCGATGGACTTGACGGGCCCTACTATTGACCGCAGGAAAAGCGTACTTGAAATAATCAGGAATCCGAACACTATCACAAATACGGAGGTTATGAGAACTGCCACGATCCTCATCTGAGCATCAATGGCATCCATCGAAACCATATATCTGATTGCACCGCCGTAATCGCCGTTATTGTAATGGTAGGTGCAGGTATATGACATTATCTTTTCGCCCGAGGGAAGTCTGCCTATCCAGCGGGCCGTGCCTTCGGGAGAATTCAGCGCATCGGTATAATCTGGCATATTGACATCATCACTGATTGAAAATCCGTTTGATGAAACTATTACCTTGCCCTTACGGTTTATAATCCAGACGGCAAGTTTGTCTTTGCTCTGAAAATTCTCAACATAATTTCTCGCCGCATCTTCGAAGCCGGCGGTTGATGCGCCGTAGAGACTGAATATGGAATTGATTTCGCCCGCGTTCATAGCCTCAACGGTCATCCTGGCAGCGCCATAGTAATAATTGAGTATGAGCCCGTAAACAAGAAACGCAACGGCAACAAGAATAACAAACACCAATGAAGCAACAGTCAGAAACCATCGCTTTGTGATGCTCATGTATTTCATTGCCGCACCTCCTGTCAGAATACGGATTCGGATTATTGACTGCCCGGGTCAGTTACTCCTGCCATTTGTAGCCGACGCCCCAGATTGTGAGCAGATGCTCGGGGGATGAGGGATCGGTTTCCACCTTCATTCTCAGACGTCGGATATTGACATCGACTATCTTTTCCTCGCCGAAATATTCGGGACCCCATACCTTTGTGAGTATATCCGTCCTGCTGAGGGCCTCGCCGGGATGGGTAAAGAAATACTCAACGAGCTGGAACTCAACCTGAGTGAGCTCGATATTCCTGCCGTTTTTCGAAAGCATACGCTGCCTGAGATTCAGCTTGAATTCCCCGAGTGCGATCTCATCGGATGATTTGAGCGCGTCGGTGCGGCTGATGGCAACGCGGCGGTAAACGGCGTCAACTCTCGCCACAAGCTCTGTGGGAGAAAACGGCTTGGTGATATAATCGTCGGCGCCCATCATGAGGCCGGTAATCTTATCAAGCTCCTGAGCCTTTGCGGTAAGCATTATTATGCCTATGCTGTTGCTCCTCTTGCGAAGCTCGCTGCATGCCGTCAGTCCGTCCGTATTCGGCATCATGACATCAAGCACGGCGACGTCGATGTCGCCGTTACAGGCATCATAAAGATCAATGGCAATCGCGCCGTCGGAGGCCTCAATAACATCGTACCCGGCTCTCTTGAGATTGAAAACCAGAAGTCCTCTTATGGCATCTTCATCTTCTGCTACAAGTATTCTCTTCATATTACCACCTGTCACGACGGGAGTCTTGTGACGATTTTTTTGATTTTTGCTTCGTCAAGACCTGCCGCCTTTCCTTTTTCGTTTATGTTTACGCAGACTACACTGTCAAGCTGCTTGAGAATCGTGATGTAAGAGGATGAGCCGACCATATCATTCTGCCATCTCTCTTTGGGAACCTTGATTATCGTGAAAAGAACATTTCCCGAAACGGAGCTTTTGCTGTCGGTGTAAACCGACCAGCTTGCCCAGTCTCCTCCGGTATGCTTGCGGATATAAAGCTTCTCTTTGCCGAGGATTCCGAGATTGACGAGATAGCCGTCATCAACATTCACAAAAGTGCTCTCTGAAAAAACCGGTTTATCATAATCAAAATAAGTCCATTCGGTCAGATACATTGTCACATCATCCTCGCCCCGGGGCTCGGAGTAAACCGACTGAACGGGTATTTCTATCTGGCCGTCATTGTTGACATCGGCGCACTGCAGCTGCTCGAATCTCAGCGTTGCCGTATTTGCACCGACCTGAGCATCATAGAGAGGATCCTGAAGCTCGCCGGATTCTTCATCCCAGTAAAACACCTCAGTGATCATCATATTGTTGCTCTTGACGGCATCGACATAGACTTTGAGGGGAGCCTGCTCAACCGCCTTCTCTGTCTTGAAAGATGCGTACGAGATTGCGGATGGATCAACAGGCGTGGAACCGATTTCGGTGAGCGAATCTCCGGAGTAGCCGAAAAGCTTAGCCGTCTTTGTCACAGCGTTCTCACCTTTTGAGGAGGTGATGAAGAAAATCTCCTCCCTGCCGTTTCCGTTGAAGTCAACCGGTCTTGCAATCTCGCAGCTCTCAAAAAGGATTTCCTCATAAGCGAGCGATTTATCCGCCGCCTTGTAAACGGCAACCACATTTCCGCCATCGATACCGGAGTAGCTCCAGATAACGATAAGCTCCTCAATACCGTCACCGTCGAGATCCGTGAGTGTCAGCGAGCGGACCTCGTTGCCGTACCCTTTGAAATCGCACATCTTTTTCCATGTGTCATCGGTGTTTTTGAAAAGCGAAAAGTGAGCCGTGTTTTCTTCGAGCGTATCTCTGAAAAAAACTATGCCCTCCTCCGCCTCATCGGAATCAACATCGCTGACCGTGATTGCCGAGAGGTGATCTCCCTCGGTCGGATTGCAGAGAACGACGCTGCTCTCAACCGATGAATTGAATGCCGAAACAAGGCCTTCGTATTCGGAATAATAAAGCGGCGGAGTCAGGAGCGAATCAACGGTCGCAATCAAAGGAACGGCGTTACAGGAGGAGAGCACGGCAGCAATAAGCAAAACCGCCGCGGCAACAGCGATAATCCTTTTTTTCATCCGGCAACACCTCCCCGATTATTTCAAGATATTATAGCATACTGTAAAAACTTAATTCAATACTTTTTAAAAATTATTTTAATTTTTTTAATATATTTATAATAGAAAAGACCGGTTCGCGGGAGTTGTCAATTCCTGCGAACCGGGTTTTGTATTCGGTGTGTTTTTTAACAGCAAGGTGTAAATACACCCGTAGGTCTGAGATATTTTTGATTACCCTATTTCGGCGCTTGCCGTATAACTG
>CADBOL010000145.1 GCA_902796295.1 Oscillospiraceae bacterium | reverse complement strand
GGTTGGATGCTCCATCGTATCACACCAGTACATGAACGTTGACATGCTCGAGTCACCGCATGGCAGAGCTCCGGCTGTAGCAAGCGGTATCAAGAGAGTTCACCCGAATTCACCTGTATTCACATATCAGGGTGACGGCGACCTCGCTTCAATCGGTATGGCCGAAACAGTTCATTCCGCCACCAGAAATGAAAATATCACCGTTATATTTGTAAACAACGCTATTTACGGCATGACGGGCGGTCAGATGGCTCCCACATCACTTCCCGGCCAGGTCACACAGACCTCGCCCTACGGCAGAGATGTCACCACAGCCGGCTACCCCATAAGAATCTGCGAGCTGCTCTCGACCCTTGACGGCCCCGAGTATATCGCGAGAGTGGCTGTAAACAATGTCAAAAACGTAAATACTGCCCGTAAGGCAATCAAAAAGGCGTTTGAGAATCAGGTAAACAACAAAGGATTCTCGCTTGTTGAGGTTGTTTCCTCCTGCCCCACAAACTGGGGTATGACTCCGGGCGACGCTCTCAAGTGGATTGATGAGAATATGATTCCCTATTATCCTCTCGGCGTTTATAAAGACAGAAGCGCAAAGGAGGGCGAATAATATGACGACTCAGATACTTATAGCCGGATTCGGCGGTCAGGGCGTGCTTTTTGCGGGCAAATTCCTCGCTTACAAGGCTCTGCTTGAAAACAAGCAGCTCTCCTGGCTTCCCTCATACGGCCCCGAGATGCGCGGCGGTACGGCAAACTGCTCCGTTATCATCAGCGACGAGCCTGTCGGCTCTCCCATCGTTTCAAAACCCGATGTGCTCATCGTCATGAATCTTCCCTCTCTCGACAAATATGAAGACGCGGTTGTGCCCGGCGGAAAGATTTTTGTTGACTCAACTCTCATTGAGAGAGAAGTGAGAAGAAAAGACGTTGATGTTTATTATATTCCGGCGACAAAGCTCGCGAATGACATCAACGCCCCCACTCTTGCCAACATGATTATGATAGGCAAGGTTATCAAGGAAACAAATGTGGTGCCTTATGACAATATCGACAAGGCGCTCGACAAGGTCGTTTCCGCGAGAAAAGCGGCTTTGAAAGAAATTAACTTCAACGCCCTTGAAACAGGATATAACAGCTGATTACTCGGTGATAAACTATTTATGTCATCTTCGTGATGACGCCCCCCGAAGCGGTGCTTCGGGGGATTTTTTTGTGAACAGCAGGGGATACCGGATGATGATTTTCCGTAAATTTTAAAAATATGTTGACATTTTTAAAAAATACATATAATATAATTAAAATTATATGATAGGTTCCGGGGTATATCCTATGGAAAAAATCACATCCAGGAGCAACGAAAAAATCAAATATGCCTCGGCGCTCCTCTCCGCCTCAAAAAGGCGTGAGTGCGGGGAGTTTCTGCTCGAGGGAGCGAGACTCTGCTCCGATGCGGCGCAGAGCGGCGTGGAGATTGTGCGCGCGTTCTTTACGGCGGATGCTCTCTCCAGATACGGTGAATACATCTCCGTTATTTCCGCCGTATGCAAAGAGTGCTGCGAAATTGACTCCGGTATTTCGGGCAGGCTGTCCGATACGGAAAATACGCAGGGCGTATTCTGCGTGTGTAAAATGAGAGACGCTTCCGCTGTTCCTCTTAAAAAGGGCGGCAGATATCTTATGCTCGAAAATGTGCAGGATCCCTCAAATACCGGTGCGATATTCAGAACCTGTGAGGCGCTCGGTATTGACGCGCTCATACTCAGCGGCGGCTGCGATATCTATAATCCGAAGGCCCTGAGGGCGGCAATGGGTTCATCGCTGCGCATGGATGTTATCTTTGCCGCAGACCCCGTATCATATATTGAATCAAACAGCGGCAGCGCCGTGTTTCTTGCCTGTGTCCCCTCGGCGGATGCCCGGGATATCACTCAGGCGTTAAAAGACTGCGGAGAGCGCGCAACGGTATGTGTGCTCGGCAATGAGGGCGCGGGTCTTACCGGTGAGGTTATTTCCGCCTGCGGCGAAAGAGTGACAATACCCATGAAGGGCAGGGCGGAATCCCTTAATGTTTCGGTTGCCGCGGCTATAGCGGCGTGGGAGTCGGTAAAATGAGCAAAGCTGAATACTGGATATGGCTCTCCGCGGCGCTCGGTGCCGGGGCGAGAGTTGACGAGATAACCGAGGCCTACCCCGACCCGGAGATTCTTTATCACGAGAGCAGAAGAGAAAGAGCAGTTTCGGGCGTGTTTTCAAAGCAGCGTCTTGACCGCCTCGAATCAACTCCTCTTGAGAATGCTCTCACGGCAGCTGAAGTCTGCCGTAAAAACGGATGGGAAATAATAACCCCCGACAGCGCGGGTTTCCCGCCGGATCTGAAAAATCTGCCGGATATGCCTCTTGTGCTTTTCGCACACGGGGATATTTCGTGCCTTAAAGATAATATATGTGTCGGAGTTGTCGGCACAAGAGAACCCACTTATGACAGCGTTGAGATAGCAAAATCGCTCAGCCGCGATATGGCCGCATGCGGAGCCGTCATTGTCAGCGGAGGAGCTCTCGGAATAGATACGGCGGCGCATGAGGGCGCGCTTGAGGCAGGCGGCAAAACAGTCTGCGTGCTCGGCTGCGGTCTCGGCACGAGATACCTTATGCAAAACAGTACTCTCCGGGAGGAGATTGCAAAAAACGGGGCGGTTATTTCGGAATATTTACCGTTTTCCCCGGCGAGCGCGAGAACATTCCCCATCAGAAACAGGATTATTTCGGGCCTGAGCAAGGGAGTCCTCGTGGTCGAGGCGGGTGAAAAGAGCGGATCTCTCATCACCGCTAAATGCGCTCTTGACCAGGGCAGAGAGGTTTTTGCCGTTCCGGGCAGTATCCTTTCATCGGCATACACGGGCGCCAACCGTCTCATACGCGACGGCGCAAAAGCCGTAACCTGTGCAAAAGACATTCTTGAGCCGTTTGATTTTGCTTTTCCCGGCAGGCTCAGTCTTTCGGAGAATAAAAACAAACTCCCCGCCGGAAAACCCCGCAGGGGAGATAAAAAGATAAATTCAAGAAAATCCCTTCCGCCGGATTACGGCGAAAACGAAAAGGCGGTATATGCCCTGCTCACGAATGAGCCGCTTCACTCGGATGAAATCTGCGCTCTCACGGGGCTCTCGCCGTCAAAGGTCATATCTGCTCTCACGGAGCTGGAAATCGGCGGTTACGCGGAGCAGACAGAAGGCAGGAATTACATTCTTTCATAGGAGACTATATATATGTCAAAGCTTATTATCGTGGAGTCGCCCGCAAAGGCGAAAACAATCAAGAAATATCTCGGCAGCGGTTTTGAAGTCGTTGCTTCAAAGGGCCATGTCAGGGATCTGCCCGACAGGACTCTGAGCGTCGATATCAAAAACAGATACGAGCCGAAATATCAGATTATTCCCGAAAAGGAGGCTCTTGTAAAGCAGCTTAAAGATAAAGCCGACAAGAGCGATGCGGTCTATCTCGCAACCGACCCGGACCGCGAGGGAGAGGGAATCTCGTGGCATCTTGCCACCGTGCTCGGTCTTGACCTTAACAAGGCAAACCGCGTGACATTCAATGAGATAACAAAATCGGGCATAAAGACCGGTATGGCAAATCCGCGCAAGGTTGATATGGATCTTGTCAATGCCCAGCAGGCAAGGCGCATACTCGACCGCCTTGTCGGCTACACTCTGAGCCCCTTCGTATCTCAGAAAATTAAGCCCCGCCTTTCCGCGGGCAGAGTGCAGAGCGTTGCCCTGCGCCTGATAGTTGACAGAGAGGAAGAAATAGGCAAATTCATTCCCGAGGAATACTGGAGCATCGAGGCAAAGCTCGCGACGGGCTCAAAGAAGCAGTTCAAGGCAACCCTCGACTCGGATGAAAAGGGAAAGGTAAAGCTTAAAAACGAGAAGGATGCGAAAGCTTATGTCGCCCGCCTTGAAAACTCCGATTTCGAGGTTGAATCCGTAAAGAAGGGCAGCAAGAAGCAGAAACCGGCCCCCCCGTTTACCACCTCCACCCTTCAGCAGGAAGCGTCGAAGAAGCTCGGCTTCCAGGCGTCGAGGACAATGCGCACGGCGCAGGAGCTCTATGAGGGCGTTGAAATCACGGGTCAGGGCAGCACCGGTCTCATCACATATATGAGAACGGACTCTCTCCGCATTTCGGAGGAGGCGCGCGCCGCCGGAACGGAATTCATCAGAAATAATTTCGGCGGGGAATATATTCCCGAAAAACAGAATTACTACAAGTCGGGAGCCAACGCACAGGACGGCCACGAGGCGATAAGACCTTCAACCCCGTCAATCACTCCCGAATCAATACAGAATGACCTTACTCCCGATCAGTTCAGGCTCTATACGCTTATCTGGCGCAGATTCATTGCCTGCCTTATGGCTCCGTGCGTAATGAATACGGTCAAGGTTGAAATCAAATCGACCAAAAAGGAAGATCCGGGCAGATTCTGCCTGCTGACCGCATCGGGTTCGACAGTTAAATTTGACGGTTTCACAAAGATTTACGATCTTCCCGAAGAGGCTCTTACAAAGAACGCCCTTCCCGAAATAAAGCAGGATGAGCCGGTAAAGCTCAAGGAGATAATCTCCGATCAGCATTTCACTCAGCCGCCCGCAAGATACACCGAAGCTTCTCTTATCAAGGAGCTTGAGGAAAACGGTGTCGGAAGGCCGTCAACCTACGCCTCGATTATTTCCACAATCACAGGCAAGGATTATGTGGTCCGCAAGCAGAAACAGCTCGTTCCCACGGAGCTCGGCATCGCAATCACAAACCTGCTCAAGGAGAGATTCCCCAAGATAGTCAATACCAAGTTCACGGCTCAGATGGAGAGCAATCTCGACGAGGTCGGCAGCGGCAAGACTGATTATATTGCCATGCTTGACGATTTTTACCCCGAGCTCAAGAGCGAGGTTGAGAAGGCGAGAGCCGATATGAGGGGCAAGAAGATTCAGCTCTCCGATGAAGTGACGGATGAGGTCTGCGAAATCTGCGGCAAGCCCATGACGGTGAGAAACGGCAGATTCGGCAGATTCCTCGGCTGCTCCGGATACCCGGAGTGCAAAAACATAAAGCCGTTCATCGCAGGTAAAGGCCTCTGCCCGAAATGCGGCGGCGACCTTACGGAAAAGAGATCGGCAAAGGGTCACACCTTCTACGGCTGCGCAAACTATCCGAAATGTAATTTTGCCTGCTGGGATGCTCCCAACGGCGAAACCTGCCCGGTCTGCGGTAAGGCAATGCTTGAGCCGAAAAACGGCAAGCCCTACTGCAGCAACGAGGATTGCGAAAATCACAAGCACACCGTAAGAAAAAGAACATATGGAAAGAAAAAAGGTTAAGATAATCGGAGGCGGTTTCGCGGGATGCGAAGCAGCCGTGCAGCTTTCACGCAGAGGGATTGAAGTTGAGCTGTATGAGATGAAACCCAAGGTATATTCTCCGGCTCATTCAAACGAAAACCTGTGCGAACTTGTCTGCTCAAACTCCTTCAAGGCGATGCGTCTCGAGAGCGCGGCAGGCATGATGAAGGCCGAAATGAAAATGCTCGGCTCGCTGTGTGTCGAATGCGCCGAAAAGACGGCGGTTCCCGCGGGCGGTGCTCTGGCGGTTGACAGAGATGCCTTCTCACGGCTCGTTACCGATAGGATTGAATCAGAGGAGCTTATAACCGTAATACGTGAAGAGGTTACCGGGATCCCGGACGGCAATGTGATTATCGCCGTGGGCCCTCTGGCATCCGCACCGCTCAGCGAAAGCATAGGGAAGCTCTGCGGAGGAGCTCTGAGCTTTTTCGACGCCGCCGCGCCCATTGTGACTGCGGAGAGTATTGACTTTGACAGAGCATTCATGCAGTCGAGATATGACAGAGGCGAGCCCGATGATTACATAAACTGCCCTCTCAATAAAGAGGAGTATGAGATATTCTACGATGCTCTCATAAACGCGCAGAGTGCGGAAACTCACGAATTTGACAAAAGAAAAGATGTCTATGAGGGATGCATGCCGGTGGAGGTCATGGCCTCACGAGGGCACGATACGATAAGATTCGGCCCGATGAAGCCGGCCGGTCTTGTTGACCCGAAGACAGGCCACCGCCCCTGGGCAAATCTTCAGCTTCGCAAAGAGAATAACGAGGGCACGATGTATAATCTGGTCGGGTTTCAGACAAATCTGAAATTCAGCGAGCAGAAGAGAGTGTTTTCTCTGATTCCGGCTCTCGCAAACGCGGAGTATGTCAGATACGGAGTGATGCACAGAAACACTTTTATTGACTCGCCCCGGCTGCTTACCCCCTGTTTTTCGATGAGGCAGAGAAGCAATCTGTTTTTTGCCGGTCAGATTACGGGAGTTGAGGGGTATATGGAGAGCGCCGCGTCCGGCATTCTCGCCGGCATCAATATGGCGGATATGCTTGAAGGCCGCGGAGAATTCATTCCTCCCGAAACGACAATATGCGGAGCTCTCGCGAGATATGTTTCAGATGAGAGCATAAAGAATTTTCAGCCGATGGGAGCCGCTTTCGGGCTGCTGCCGCCGCTTGAAAACAGAATCAGAGACAAAAAAGAAAGATACTCCGCTCTCGCTCACAGAGGGCTTGAAGATCTTGAAAAAATGCTGAATATTCAGCGCACCGCGGATTAACGGCGACGCTCAGAGGTTGGAGGTATAATCATGAACCTTGATAAAATCTTTGATGTGATTTGCGAGGCACTCGGCTACGACAGTGATGATATCAGCAAGGATACATTGCTTGAGGAGCTGATCAGCGATGAATACGAAATGCAGGAGCTGATTGAAAATATCAGCTCGGAGCTTGATTCGGATATCAGCGTCGAGCCGGCCGAGGGCTGGACTCTCAGAGACCTGGCAAAGGCAATTTCCGAATCGGAATAATAAGGAGAACCCGATGGATCATAAACTCGAAATAATACAGGAAAATCTCGGTTACCGTTTCAAGGATATTTCCCTTCTCAAAACCGCGCTGACGCATTCTTCCTACGCCAATGAGAAGAATACCGTATGCAATGAGCGGCTTGAATTTCTCGGGGATGCAGTGCTCGGATTTGTTTCCGCAAATTATTTCTATAACAATTACGATGTTGCCGAAGGAGAACTCACAAAGCACAGGGCGGCAAGAGTCTGCGAAACAGCGCTCGCCGTTTTTGCAAGGGAACTCGATCTCGGTTCCGCTCTGTATCTCGGCAAGGGTGAGGAGCGTATGAACGGCAGAAACAAGCCGTCAATGCTTGCGGATGCCTTTGAAGCCGTGCTTGCCGCGGTCTTCCTCGACGGAGGACTTGACACTGCCGCGGAGATAGCTCTCAGATTTGTCGCAAGGCACGATAAGCTTGATGAGAGCGGAGACTATAAGACAGCCCTGCAGGAGGTAGTGCAGAGAAACCCCGAGGAGCATGTTGAATATGTGCTGACCGATGAGAGCGGACCTGCTCACGACAGGCATTTTGTGGTTGAGGTTCACCTTAACAGCAACGTTATAGGTACCGGTGAGGGCAAGAGCAAAAAGGCCGCCGAGCAGATGGCGGCGAAGGAAGCGCTCAAGCTTATGGGAATAGTAAAATGAAGCATGTAAACGTTGCTCTTTTTGTAGTGCACAAGGGATGCCCGCATACCTGCAGCTTCTGCAATCAGAGGAGCATAACGGGTGTGCAGAAGGAGCTGACACCGCAGGATGTGCATAACGCCGCTCAGACGGCGCTCGCTTCACTTGACAGCGAAACGGCCGCGGCGGGTGAGATAGCTTTCTTCGGCGGCAGTTTCACGATGATTGAGAGGGGATATATGATATCCCTGCTCGAGGCGGCGGGATCCTATATCCGCGAGGGGCTTTTCAAAGGAATCAGGATCTCCACGAGACCCGACGGAATAGATGATGAAATCTGCGGATTGCTCAGAGAATACGGAGTAACCGCGGTTGAGCTCGGAGCGCAGTCGCTTGACGACAGAGTGCTCGCTCTCAACGAAAGAGGGCATACCGCCAAGCAGGTTGAGGATGCCTGCAGGCTGCTTTCTTCTTACGGCTTTGAGCTCGGTCTTCAGATGATGACGGGGCTTTACGGCTCAAAGGATGAGGACTGCATTGAAACTGCGGAGAAAATGATTGCCCTTCACCCGGCAACGGTGCGCATCTACCCGACGGTTGTGCTCAGGGGCACAAAGCTCTGCGAGCTTATGCAGACAGGGGAATTCACGCCCAGAGATACGGAAGAGACGGTGCCGCTTTGCGCAAAGCTCATAACCATGTTTGAAAACGCGGGCATTAAAGTCATCAGAGTAGGGCTGCACTCGGGCGGCGGAGTTGACGGCGAGGCTGTCGGCGGCGCATACCATCCCGCATTGCGCGAACTCTGTGAAGGCCGCATTTATCTTGACGCGGCGCTCAGAGAGCTCAGCGGACTGCCTGAAGGCAGATATACTCTGGAAGTCGGTCCGGGGCAGAGGTCAAAGATGACCGGCCAGAAAAAGATCAATCTGAAAATACTCAGTGAAAAAGGATACATCTGCGATGTGGCAGAGGCAGAAGATACAGAAAAATACATTGTCAGGATAAGGTAAAGAGATGATACTCAGATCAATTGAAATGCAGGGATTCAAATCGTTCCCCGACAAAACCGTTTTCAGGCTCGGCAAGGGTATTACGGGAGTTGTCGGTCCGAACGGTTCGGGAAAGAGCAATATTTCCGACGCGGTGCGCTGGGTGCTCGGCGAGCAGTCAACGAAGGCCCTGCGCGGCTCTCGTATGGAGGATGTCATATTCGGCGGCACCGATAAAAGAAAAGCTCTCGGTTTTGCCGAGGTTACCCTGCATCTGGATAACAGAGACAGAAGCCTCGAAACGGATAAAGACGATGTTTCCGTCACGAGGCGCTATTACCGCTCGGGTGAGAGCGAATATAAGATAAACGGTGAGACCTCGCGTCTTAAAGATGTGCATGAGCTGTTTATGGATACAGGTCTGGGCAGAGACGGTTATTCAATGGTTTCCCAGGGCAGGATTGCCGATCTCGTTTCAGCCAGGTCATCACAGCGCCGCGATATGCTTGAAGAGGCGTCGGGCATATCTCATTACAGATACAGAAGAACGGACGCAAACCGCCGCCTCGACCAGGCGGAGGAAAACCTTGTCCGCCTGCGCGATATACTCGCGGAGCTTGAGGCAAGAATCGGCCCTTTGAAAATTCAGAGCGAAAAGGCAATCAAATATAATGCTCTCGCCGAGGAAAAGAAAACTCTTGAAATCGGTCTCTGGCTTCACACAATAGAAAAATCCGGCAGAGATTTAAGAGAGCAGGAGGGAAAGCTTTCCGTTGCCGCCGCTCAGTATGATGATGTTGACAGAAATCTCTCCGAGATTGAGGAGCAGATTGAGCAGGCAATCAGACAGGGGCAGGATATAACAGTTGAGGTTGAGGCTCTTAACAAGGCGATTGCCGACGCGCAGGAGCAGGCAACCGCGACAGACGGTGAAATCGCAGTCAGCCGCAACACTTTTGAGCATAATCTGGTCACCATTGAAAGACTGACGGACGATATGGGCGACGGCGCGCGCAGCGTTGCCGAGGCGGATGAGCAGATAGCAAACGCCGAGAAGGAGATTGAAGAGAAGAACAATCTCATTTCCGAAAAGAAGGAAGTACTCTCGACCGAGCTCAGCAAGCTTAACTCCCTTCTTGACGAAAACAGCGAAAACAGCGAAAAAGTCAAGAAAATCAATGAGCTTCTCGGCGAAAAAGCGCTTTTGCTCAGCGATCTCAAAGTGAATAAATCCCGCGCGCAGTCAACGGTCACCGAGCTCGAAACGAGGATTGCCTCAATAGACGAGGTGCTTGAATCGCGCGGCGGTATTGTTGACACGCTCGCAAAAGAAATCGAGAATCAGAATAAAGAGATAAACAAACTCCGCGATGAGGAAAAAGAGAATTCAAACGCGCTTGACGGATATAACCTGATTATCAGCACGAGGCAGGAAAAATCCGATAAACTTCACGCCGAAATAGATCAGCTCAATCTCGACATATATCAGAAAAACGCCAGAATCAGGATGCTCGATGACCTTGAAAAGAATCTCGACGGCTATCAGGGATCGGTTCAGAAGGTTATCAAAGAGGCAAAGAGAGGCGCGCTCAGAGGAATCAAAGGCACTCTCTCGCAGCTTATCTCCACAAAGGGAGAATACTCCGTCGCGATTGAAACGGCTCTGGGCACCGCGATACAGAATATCGTGGTCGATGATGAAAACGCCGCGAAAAAGGCAATTGAATTTCTCAAAAACAATAGGGCGGGCAGAGCCACATTCCTGCCGCTCACATCAATCAAATCAAGGGAATTCACAGAGCGCGGTCTCGATAAATGCGAGGGCTATGTCGATATGGCCGACGCTCTCGTGGAGTGCGACTCAAAATATTCCGAAATCATCGGCTCCCTTCTTGGCAGGACTGCCGTTGTTGACAATATCGATAACGGTATTGCGATGGCAAAAAAGTATTCATACAGATTCAGGATTGTCACGCTCGACGGTCAGATTCTCAACGCCGGCGGCTCGATGACGGGCGGCTCAAGAGGCTCGGGGACCGGATTCCTGAGCAGAATCAATGAAATAGAGGAGCTCAAAGAGGATGTGAAAATCCTCAGCGAAAAGCTCAGCGAAAAGCAGTCAAAGGCGGATGAGATTGACGCCGTAATTGTCAACGCAAAAGCAGAGCTCGACGCAAGCGAAGCCGAAATAATCAAGATTCAGGAAAGCATTATACGCGCGGAGAGCGAGCTCAAACTGGTTGAAGACAGGCGCAATACCGCTCTGGCGCATATTGAGGATCTCAACGCCGAAAAAGAGAATTCAACTCAGAGAATCAAAGAGGCGAAGCAGGAAGAGACCGGGGCGGATTCAGAGATAGAAAAAATCACCGCCGAGACCGAAAAGCTCAACGGACAGCTTGACGAGCTTGACGAAAAGCGCGGAAATCTTGAGGAAATGAGAGAAAAATCCGCTGAGATACAAAACGCTCTCAATCTTGAGATTATGGCTCTGGGCAAAGAGATTGAAGCTTGCAATACCGTGATTGAAAACGCGAATCTTTCAAAGCGCGCGATTACGGGCAGATCCGACAAGCTTGTCGAAGAGATAGAATCAATCAAAAAAGCGAACGAAGAGATTAAAGAAAATATCAAAGAGCTTGAAGAAAAAGCCAGGCAGCTCCGTGACGGCGCGCAGGATACGCGCGCAAAAATCGATGAGCTTATCGGCTCGAGAAACGATAACGAAGCTCTCAGCGTGAAACTGCGCGGCAGGGAGCGCGAGCTGAATGCCGACAAAGAAAAACTGACCGGCGAGCTTGCGAGACTTGAAGAGAGAAAGACTTCACTCGAAACCGCTCTTGAAACGACAAAGACAAAGCTCTATGATGAGTATCAGCTCTCATTCTATGAGGCTCAGGAGATCGGGGTAATCCCCGAGGATATAGGCAAGGCCCAGCGGACTCTGCAGGAAATCAGAGGCAAGATCCGCGCTCTGGGCAATGTCAATCCCGGAGCGATTGAAGAATATAAAGAGGTCGGCGAGAGATATGAATATCTCAACGGACAGCTGACCGATGTCGAAAAATCCAAGAAAGAGCTCGAAAAGCTGATTGCGGAGCTCACGGAGAAGATGGCGGAGAAATTCCGCGAGCAGTTCCGCCTTATCAATAACAGCTTCGGCGAGACGTTCAGGGATCTTTTCAGCGGAGGCAAGGCGGAGCTTGTGCTTGAAGATCCGTCGGATGTGCTCGAATGCAATATCAACATCAAGGTCCAGCCGCCGGGCAAAAATGTTCAGAATATCGACCTGCTCTCCGGCGGTGAAAAGGGACTTGCCGCAATAGCTCTCCTTTTTGCCATACTAAAGGTCAATCCCGCCCCGTTCTGTATTTTTGACGAGGTTGAGGCGGCGCTCGACGATGTCAACGTTACGCGCTATGCGAGATATGTCAGGAATATGACGGGCAGCACCCAGTTCATCCTCATAACCCACAGACGCGGAACAATGGAAGAGGCTGATGTGCTCTACGGCATCACGATGCAGGAAGAGGGCGTCTCAAAAATGCTTGAGCTCAAGAGCTATGAGATGGCTAAAAAATTAGGTCTCGATCAGTGATTTACATTGACATTTAAACAATAATACTGTATAATACATATACTTATCCTCTTTATCAGCGATGTTTTTTCAAGGAAGGTATCAAAATGGATATTCTCGAAGCAAAAAAACTCGTCATAGAAGCCGGTGAAAAGCTTGTTGAAACAGGTCTTATCGCAAGGACCTGGGGCAATGTCAGCTGCCGTGTTGACGATAAGACATTCGTTATCACCCCGAGCGGAAAGCCTTATATAGGCCTTAAGCCCGAAGATATAGTTGAGGTCGCGATTGAAGACCTTGCCTGGAGCGGCGATGTAAAGCCCTCAAGCGAAAAAGGAATTCACGCCGAGGTTTATAAAATCTATCCCGAGGCGAATTTCGTGATTCACACCCATCAGAAGATTGCTTCGGCTGTCAGCGTTCTCAAGAGCGGGATTGACTCTCTCGCAGGTGAAGCTCAGAAGATAATCGGCGACAAGGTGCTTCTCGGCGCCTACGGTCTGCCCGGCACTGGCAAACTGAGAAAAGGCGTCACTGCGGCGCTCAAGCTCAGCCCCTCAAAGGCGGTTATCATGGCTCACCACGGAGCTCTCTGCTACGGCAAAGATTTTGACGAGGCGTTTTCGGTTGCCGATTCACTTGAAAAGGCATGCGCCGAGTATATCCTCAACGCCGCTTCCGAAAAATTCGGACTTGCCGCGAAATCTCTTGAGGAATTCGCTTCTCAGATAGCCGGCAAGCTCTCAAAGGCAGACTGCGATGTTGACATCGATTTATCGGAGCTCTATGACAGCTGCTGCGACAGAGAAAACGGCAGAATCACTCTCACAAACAAAGAAAACGGCGAAGAGACATTAATGGATCTGAAATCCGGCAATGTCAACGGTGTTGTTTCCGATACCGCAAAAGCGCACAGAGCAATCTACACCGCACAACCGTCATTCAACTATATAATCCACAATGCCGATAAAGAGACCGTCGCGGTTTCGATTCTCGGCAAGACCATGAAGCCGCTGCTTGACGATTTCAGCCAGATCTGCGGCACAAAAATCAAAACAGCCAAATCCGCCGCAAAATGCGGTAAAAAGATAAAAGGTAAAAACGCAGTCCTCTTAAAGGGTAAGGGCGCCCTCTGCTGCGGCGCGGTCAAAGGCGATGCCGAGGCCGTCGATATGATTATGAGCAAGAGCTCTCTGGCTCTGCTCACATCAAAGGTGCTTGACAGCGCCAAGCCCATCAACCCTGTTGAAGCGCTTCTTATGAGAGTTATTTATCTCAAGAAGTACTCCAAACAGGCCTCAGAATAGACATCTCCTTTCTTTTTGTCCCCCGTTTTATACGAGAAAGCCCGGGTGCTCATATGAGCGCCCGGGTTTTCTATTATGAGAGGGGCTTGGCATTTAAGCGAAAAACAAACAGACAGAAAATATAGAAAGGCTTGCGGGTTGTTAATACTTCCTGTGAGCCTTTATCTTTTATGAGTTTGAAAGTGCCGTACAAGGTTTTTTGATTGTATTGTCTGTTTTCGGCGGCTTTTTGCCCTTGCTGTATCTGCATACTATCTGCGGTCAAAAATCCGCCGTTTTCATCTTAACTGCCGTCGCCCGGCTTGGCATTTAAGCGAGAAAAGACAGATGATAATAAAAGCTCACAGGCCGATACAGCCTGTGAGCCTGATTATCTTTAATGTATTATTCGAGATAGTCCTTCAGTTTCTTGCTTCTGCTCGGATGTCTGAGCTTGCGCAGGGCTTTCGCTTCAATCTGGCGGATTCTTTCACGTGTGACGTTGAATTCCGCGCCGACCTCCTCAAGTGTGTGCGGATGACCGCCTTCGAGGCCGAAACGCAGGCGGAGCACCTGAGCCTCTCTTGCCGTGAGGGTTTTTAGCACCTCGTCAAGCTGTTCCTTGAGCAGTGTCATCGAGGCGGCGTCTGCCGGAGCGGGCGCATCGTCATCGGGGATGAAATCGCCGAGATGGCTGTCTTCCTCTTCGCCGATGGGAGTCTCGAGCGAAACGGGCTCCTGGGCCACTCTCATTATATCCCTGACTTTTTCAACGGACATATTGAGCTCTTTCGCTATTTCTTCCGCTGTCGGGTCTCTGCCGTTTTTATGAAGCAGCTGGCTGCTCGTCTTCTTTACTTTATTGATTGTTTCAACCATATGCACGGGGATGCGGATAGTTCTCGCCTGGTCGGCGATGGCTCTCGTTATCGCCTGCCTGATCCACCAGGTGGCGTAGGTTGAGAATTTGAAGCCCTTTGTGTAGTCAAATTTATCAACCGCTTTGATAAGGCCGAGATTGCCCTCCTGGATGAGATCGAGGAACTGCATGCCTCTGCCCACATATCTCTTGGCAATGGAGACAACGAGTCTGAGGTTTGCCTCCGCAAGACGTTTCTTTGCCGTTCTGTCATCCGAGGCGATTCTGATTGCGAGCTCGATTTCCTCCTCGGGAGTGAGAAGGGGAACAGTGCCTATTTCTTTGAGATAAACTTTGACCGGGTCGTCGATATTGACTATCTTGTCATCGACCGCGCCCATTTCAGCCGTCTTGGGAGTGTCAATGTCAAAATCCTCAAAATCGTCGCTCGTCATATCGTCGACTATCTCAATATTTTCCGCCTCAAGTGTCTCATACAGCTTGTCGAGCGCCTCAACCTCGATATTCATATCGATCATCGCTTCGTCAATCTGCTGTGTGGTCAGTTTACCGGTTGCTCTGCCTTTTTCAATGAGCTTCTTGAAAGGATTTGCTCTTTCGCTCTTCTCGGATTTTTCGGCCTTCTCGGGCTTTTCGGCTTTTTCTGCCTTCTCGGCCTTCACCGTTTTTTCGGTTTTCTCGGCTTTCGCGGTTTTTTCAGCCTTCTCAGCTTTCCCGGCCTTTTCGGCCTTTTCGGTCTTCGCAGGTTTTTCGGCCTTTGCGGGTTTCTCGGCTTTC
>CADBOL010000144.1 GCA_902796295.1 Oscillospiraceae bacterium | reverse complement strand
TCTTCGGATGCTCCGGTCAGTCTGAATTCTTCCCCGGTTGAAAAATCCGCCATAATCACGGCGGGCGACAGGATAACACTGGGAAAAATAGATTTATTGTTTATGAGGTAAATTATGGCACGCAAAAGAAGAAAAAACACGGCAGCTCTGCCCATAGGAATCATAGTAATCATACTTGCTGTCATAGGGCTTGTGACGGTAGTTACGGCCGGTATAAAATTCGTAAAGGCAAACAGGGATGACGCCGCCGAGAAGGCGAGATATGAAGAATGGCTCAAGCCCGTCGTTATGTTTGACCCGGATACTTTTGATGACCTGACAATGGCCGATAAATCGCAGCTTCTTTACAGCGCGGTCTGGTCGCTGCTTCAGGATGAGAACGGGATGAACAAATATCCCTACAGCCAGGGTGAAACCATAGGTATTCTCGTTCCTCAGGCGGATATAGAGAAAGCGTTCATATCCCTTTACGGCAATGAGATTGATATAGCCTCGCTTCACTCATCAATCGATATGAGCGGCTATGATATTACCTATGACGCCGCTCAGAAGAGCTACATACTGCCCATCACAGGCGTTGAAGCGGCATACACCCCGCAGGTTATCAGCATAGAGAAACAGGGTACAAGCACCATTCTCAATGTCGGATATATCAGCGGAAAGGCATGGGCGGATATCGAAGAGGGAGAATATGTTGCCCCCGAGCCCGATAAATATATGAGAATCACGGTGCGTGAGAGAAACGGCAGCGACTATATTTCATCGATACAGTCCGCAGACAGCCAGGAAATCGCTCAGCAGCTCAGAGCAACCGCGAGAACAGAAACACAGACGGTTACACAGCCTCCTGTTGAAGAGCTGCCTGCCGCTACAGATACCGGAGCTCAGGTGCCCGAAATGCCCGCTGAGGATATGCCCGCGGCTGCAACCGGGACATCTGCGGAGGATTTCCCGGGAGTTTCACCTTATGAAAATCCCGCGACTCAAGGCGATATAACAGAGGGATTTTGATATGAAATATTTTGAGAGATATTCAAAAGCTCTTGAATTTGATAAAGTGCTCGCGCAGCTTGCCGGGTTTACCGGATGTGAAGATGCAAGAAACGCGGCTCTCGGGCTGATTCCCGAGACAGATATCAATCTTGTCAAAGCTTTGCTTTCGGCGACAACGGATGCTCACACTCTTCTTGCAAGATTCGGAGGCCCCTCTTTCGGCGGGCTCAAAAACGTGAATAATTCACTTGCCCGCGCGGCGGCCGGAAGCGTGCTGAATACAAGGGAATTGCTCGATATAGGCGAGGTGCTCAGGGTTATACGCTCCCTGTCGCAGTGGAGAGAATCAAACTCCGGAGAAGCCGTGTCTCTCGACCCGCTTTTCAACTCGCTTATGCCGAATAAATTCCTCGAAAGCGCGATATTCAACGCCATAATCGCGGAGGATGAAATATCCGACAAGGCCTCACCCGAGCTTTCGGATATAAGAAGGAAAATCAGGATTCAGGAATCAAATGTGCGTGAAAAGCTTGATGAATTCACGCGCTCGTCATCCAACTCAAAATATCTCCAGGAAAATATAGTTACTCAGAGAAACGGCAGATATGTCGTTCCCGTCAAGAGCGAACACAGGGCGGATGTGCCCGGCCTCGTTCATGACACATCCTCGAGCGGAGCCACCGTTTTCATTGAGCCGATGGCGATAGTTGAGGCGAATAATGAAATCAAGGTGCTCAAATCAAAAGAGAGAGAGGAAATCGACAGAATTCTCGCCGATCTCTCATCCCAGGCGGGCGATTTTGCGGAAGGCATAAAGAACAGTTATGAATGCGCCGTTGAGCTGAACCTCATATTTGCAAAAGCTCAGTATGCCTACAGTCTCAAGGCAAGCCCCGCGATAATCAATGACAGGGGAGTTATCAATCTCAAAAAAGCGAGACATCCTCTTATTGACCCGAAGCAGGTTGTCGCGGTCGATATCACTCTCGGCGGAGATTTTGACACACTCGTAATTACCGGCCCCAATACGGGCGGCAAGACCGTTTCCATTAAAACAATAGGTCTTCTGACCATGATGACTATGTGCGGCCTAATGATACCGGCGGCAGATCAGAGCGAGGTTTCGGTATTTGACGAAATACTTGTCGATATAGGTGATGAGCAGTCAATAGAGCAGAGTCTCTCGACATTCTCCGCTCATATGAAAAACATCGTTGAAATAATCGGAGCGGCGGATGATAAATCACTCGTTCTGATTGATGAGCTCGGAGCCGGGACTGACCCGGTGGAGGGTGCCGCTTTAGCCATGGCTATCCTTGAGCAGCTTCACACTCAGGGGGCAAAAATCGCGGCGACTACACATTACGCCGAGCTAAAGGCCTATGCGCTTGATACCGACAGAGTCAGAAACGGCTCGTGTGAATTTGATATAAAAACTCTCAAGCCAACCTACCGGCTCCTTATAGGTATTCCCGGCAAATCAAACGCTCTCGCGATAAGCAAACGGCTCGGGCTCCCCGACGAAATAATCGGGCGCGCCGAAAACCTTGTTTCGAGCGAAAACAAGCAGTTTGAAAATGTTGTTGACCGTCTTGAAGAGACAAGGCGGAAAATGGAAGACGAATATGAAAACGCGAGGGCTCTCGCAGAGAAAGCGCAGGCGGATAATGCCGAGGCGCAAAGGCGCAAAGATGAGATAAATGCCCTGCGTGAGAAAGAGCTCGAAAAAGCCAAGGGCCAGGCACTGCGCGTAGTGGAGCAGGCAAAGCGCGAGGCTTATGCACTGCTTCAGGAGCTTGACAAGCTTAAAAAGGAACAGGCTAAAACACAGGATGCCGCGGAGCTTGCAAGAAGAGCGAAATCAGCGGTGAAAAAAGGGCTCAGCGCCATTGATTCCGCCGCCGACCCGATTATGGAATCCGATGATGAGGATTACACTCTGCCGCGCAATGTGGTCGCAGGCGACACAGTAATAATCCGCTCCCTTGGCAAGAGCGCTAAAGTAATCTCTCCTGCCGACAGAAGCGGAAATGTTGAAGTTCTTGCGGGCGCGATTAAAACGAGAGTCAAGGAGAGCGATCTCCGGCTTACGGAAGCAGCTCCCGAAAAGAAGACTCAGCCCATGGCAAAAGTTCAGGGCGAGAGCCGTCTGAACATCACTCCCGAAACGCGCCTCGACCTCAGAGGCATGAGCGTTGATGACTGCCTGATAGAACTTGACAGATTTATCGATCACTCACTGAGAACCGGTCTTTCCGAATTTACCATAGTTCACGGAAAAGGTACCGGAGCGCTCAGAAGCGCCGTGACGAGATATCTCAAATCTTCTCCTTACGTAAAATCAAGCCGTCTCGGCGTTTACGGTGAAGGCGAAGACGGCGTTACGATTGTGAATCTGAAATAAAAGAATAACAGATTGTTTTTATTCCTCCATAATGTGCATTGCTCTTATGGAGGGATTTTTTATTTTTTCGCGGATTTCGTACGCGTGGGGTTCAAGGAAATTATCCGGTGTCTGCGAGAGACCGTTCTCTCTGAAATATGAGGCGAATTCCGAGCATATGCTTTCGATTTCCCCGGATTGCGCCGGGTCGGTTTTCCCTGTAATAAGCGCTTCAAGGCGTTCTTTCATCCCGGGGAATAATTCAAGGTTATCCATTCCCCTGAAAGCCCATTTATAGAAAGGACAGTATTTTCCCTCGAGAGTGTAGCAGAGGGAAACCGCATTCTTTACAAACTCTGCAAGAGCCAGCGCCGCCGCCGGATATTCTCCGTG
>CADBOL010000143.1 GCA_902796295.1 Oscillospiraceae bacterium | reverse complement strand
TGGACCATTGACGATACAGACGAGATTAAACGCCTGAGCGATATCGGCGCAGACTGTATAATAACAAATGTGCCCGATAAGATGTATGATTTGTTATACAGGGCTTAGCATTTAAGCGAAAAACAAACAGACAGGATTATAAACGGCTTACAGGGATTGATATAATTCCTGCGAGCCGATTTCTTTTACCAATCTTTCAGTTAAATAGGTTTTTTGATCGTATTTGTCTGTTTTCGGCGGCTTTTCTCACTCGCTGTATCTGCATACTATCTTCGTTCGAAAATCCGCCGTTTTCATCTTAACTGCTAAGCCCCGGGGGCTACAGCCTCAAGCCAAAAAAAGAGCTCACGGGCAGAAAAACCCGTGAGCTTTTTTCGATGTTTTTTCTTAAACGCCGAGTCTTTTACTTATCAGCCGGCGATGCCGATGATACCGGTAATCATATCTGCGAGCGCTTTAAGATTGAAATTGGAAAAGAAATTCATGATCATCTGAAGAATTCCTGATGCTTCGCCCTCGCCGAGTGAACCGAGAAGACCCGATACCGAGCCGAGAATCTGGCTTACAAATTCCATAATAATACCTCCGTTTCATCCGCGCGCCGTATTGTGATTGATAAGAAATGGCGCCCGTGATGTGTGTATTATACCATTTTGCGGCACCGTTGTCAAATTACGCGGTTTTATTTTCTATTACGGAATTAACGGTTTCTCTGACTCTGAGTATGTATTCGGGGTCATGCGGATAATCCCTGAATGTGATATCACCTGTAATTTCAAGCACCTTTTCTCTGCCCGCGAGTTTTTCAAGAAGCCGCAGAGCTCTCATATCCTGCAACGCCTCGCGGAAAACTTTGAGACGCAGCGAACATACCGCTTCGCCGTCTTTACCCGGATAAACGACAAACGAATCACCCGCCGGGAAATGACCGCCGGCATCGGTCACTTCATATGGATTAATCTTATCAAGGGAATACTGAGTGTTATAGAAGTTAAAACCCCACTGAAGGAAACCGTTCAGGTCATATTTCCAGAGGAGGAAGCCGAGAATACGGTTTCTCTCCGACGGCATAGCTATAAACCTGTTCGGCATATAGCCGGTGCACTGACCGCAGCAGTAATAGGTCCACAGCGGGCTTACCCTGCCGTAAAAATCTTCAATGCTGTTTTCGGAGGGCACCGGAATATCAACGGCTCCCCTTGAATAAAACTCATAATCCGAAAGCGCGTCGATAAACCTGAATTCACCGAAAAGTTTCTTTACAAGAGATGCCCTGTAAAGATAGGTTTCAAGATGCTCGGCTCCCGGCTCATCCGAAATATGGAAAAACACATTGTTTTCAAGCTTGTGACTGTAAATGAATTCTTTCAGCGCAGCCGAAAACTCCGTAAGGAAGCCGTCATATTCACTGCTGTGAGTCTCCGTTTCCCATCCGAATATTTTTATTACCGCGCCGTTTTCATCCTCTGCCATGATTTTGGGCGCGTGCTCCGCTCCCCACTGAGTGAAAAAGTGGCTCATCTCAAAGTATTCTATTCCCAGTGAGCGGCAGATTTCCACCCACTTCTCCAGGAGTGACAGATCAAAAGAATAACCGTCTCCCTGCTTTCTGACCTTCACAAGCTGAGTCGTTGTCCTCTCGTGACCGACAGCGGTATCAAGCGCGGGCGTAAAAAGCGGGGTGAGTATGCAGTTCATACCGTGTGCGGCGGCTGTTTGTGCGAAATTACGGAATATCCTCCGGAATTCATCGCCGAACGCCTCAACGCCGTAATAATCGCAGATTGCGTCACAGTGAAACCAGTTTGTATAGACAAGATCCTGCGCGGGCAGCTCCGCGTCAATGATTTTTATACTGACACCGGCTCCGGTACCGTTTACCGAAACATTGACGGTGTGATTACCCGCTGCCCCGCCCGGAATAAGCTCAAACCAGAAAGCATACCACTTCCCGGGGAGCGCGTGAATCGTGTCTCCCGGCATGAGGATATCCGGGTATTCACCCGGCTCTCTGCTTATAAAATAATCATCCGAATCTTCAAAAGCCGCAAGTCCGACCGGCACATCCTCGACAGAGTAAATATTAATAAACCCGGCAAGGTCACCCAGCACGGATACCGTAATATCCTCTTCTTTATCCGTACACACGGCCGCCTGAAAAGACAGAGTTTCATTTTTCAGGCAGGAATACTCATAATGCTCTCTGCCGGACGGCTCTGAACCGGCAAACACTTTTTCAAGAGATGACAGCATCCTGATTTTCGGCATTTTCGCTTTCAATCCTTTCAAAAAAGGACCGCCAGACTGACGGTCCTCATTTATCTTATTATTTGCCTTTGTTTCAGGCAATATCCGATGTGCAGTGCGGGCACTTTGTGGCATCGGCCGCGACTTCGCTCTTGCAGTAGGGGCAGGTCTTTGTTGCGGGAGCTTCCTCGGCCGCTTCCTCTTCTTCTTTCTTGAATTTCTCGGAAGCCTTGTTGATGCTCTTCACAATAAGGAAAATGACAAATGCCATAATGAGGAAATTAAGCACGGCGCCTATGAAACTGCCGTAGGTGATAACTGCAGCGCCTGCTTCCTGAGCTTCGGCAAGAGTGGCGTATTTGTTGCCGTCGAGTGAAACGAAGAGGCTCGCAAAATCGAGACCCTTTGTAAGAAGGCTGATAAGAGGCATGATGATGTCGTTTACAAGCGAATTGACTATTGCCTGGAAAGCTCCGCCGATGATAACGCCGACCGCCAGGTCAATAACATTGCCTCTCATAATAAAGGTCTTGAATTCGCCGAAAAATCCCTTTGTTTTTTTCATGGTATCCCTCCTGAAAATTGTTAGGGGCATCACCGCTCAGCGCGGCACACCTCATTAAAATAATTATATCATGTGCATATTTAAAGGTCAACACCTTCAAGATTAAAATCGGGAATAAATTTTTCTCCGACGGAAGATTTTTTCTGGTAAAAAACATTGGTGAATCCGAGCTCGGATATCTTTTCTCTGACTATTGAATATTCCCTTACGGATATTTCCCTGTCAATGGGGCTCAAGTTTTTTGCTTCGCCGTATGGCGTATACTGCCGCATCACGCTTATATAAGTCTCCGGAGAGAGGTTTTCACGCACCCAGCCGAAAACCTTTACGGCCTGGGAAATATTGCCGGGCAGGACCATGTGTCTTATGATTATACCCTTTACCGCTATACCTTCGGAGTCTGTGACAAGGTCTCCCGTCTGACGGTACATTTCAAGCACCGCCTTCGAGGCGTTTTCAAAATAATCCGGAGCGCCGGAATATTTAAGAGCGGGAGACGAATCATAATACTTTAGATCCGGCAGATAAATGTCAACAAGCCCGTCAAGACACCTGAGCGTTTCGGCTTTTTCATATGATGATGTGTTATAGACAACGGGCACCGGAGAATCGAATTTTTCGAGAGCCCGGGCTATCTGCACGGCAAAGTGAGAGGGCGTGACAAGGTTTATATTATGCACTCCGGAATTAACGAGATTTTCAAATATACGCAAAAGGCCGTCAACTCCGACTTCCCTGCCGAAAGCGCCGTGGCTTATGACTTCATTCTGGCAATATACACACCTGAGGTTGCATCCGGAAAAAAATACCGCTCCCGAGCCTCTGCTGCCGCTTATCGGCGGCTCCTCCCAGAAATGAGGAGCGGCTCTCGCCACTTTTATCTCATCACCCGCGCCGCAAAAGCCGAATTCTCTGCTCCTGTCGGCGCCGCAGTTTCTCGGGCAGATACTGCATATCAAATAATCTCACCTCTTTTATCATATAAAAAAGTTGAATATTTAACAATATTATAGTATAATAATAATTTATAACAGCAATATTATATATCCCGAAGGAATTGAATGTCAACTTGAATATGAATAAAACCAGAATTATCATATTGATTGTGTCTGTGTTTCTTGCGGCCGCGGCAGCGGTCACGGGCGTATTTCTCATCAAAAGGAATACCTCCGCAAAGCATGCCGAAAGCGGGGAAGAAAGCACAACGGTCACGGAGTCTGCCGAAGAAGACAGCCGGGTGTCATCCGAAACCGAGGCGGTTAAAATAACCGAAAGCTCCGATGAGGAAGATGTATTTGAAGATGAGGAGCACCTCAGAAGCAAGGTTTTTGAAATCATCAATTACTCGGATACCTCGATTATGACCGACTCTCCTCTTGTGAATTTCAGGGGAACGAGCAGCCCTTTCTATCCTCTGACATATAACGGCAATAAGATTGAAACGGCCGACAACGGCGATTTTTCCGTCGATATAGATTTAAAACGGGGCTTAAACAAAATCACCTTTGAGCACAAGGGAGAAAAATACGAATACAGCGTAACTTACAATGTCAATATAATTGAAAACGTTTCGCCGTCGGAAACCATTTCTGTCCCGTCGGGGATGAGCATAGATATTTATGCCACGGCCCTGAGCGGCTCCGACCTCAGAGTGAATTTCAACGGTCAGACCGTGAGAATGAGCGCGGCAGAGGATGACGGTGACGAGGAATTCGTAAACCCGGCAGGTTTTTCCACCTACAAGGCTACGGTAAAAGCGCCGAATGTATCGTCCGAAACAAACACCGGTCAGTTTAAGGTTACCGCGACAAACGGCGGGGTAACGCAGAGCAAAACCGGCGCATCCATAAAAGTTACGCCAAAGCAGATTGTAAAGATAGAAAAGGTGCGCACAACCGCTCCGAGAAGAAGCCTGCAGAAAGCCGCCGCTTCCGCATCCGCGGCTTCGGGTACTTCAGCCTCTCAGCTGCCCGGCACCTCCGCTCCGGTTACCGGCAGCACACCATATACGGCAAGCATGCCGTCAACAAGGGTGCCGCACGGCAAATACGCAAAGACAACAACAGCGGCGCCGGAGCCTTCGGATTACTCCGGAAACGATTCCTCCGAAGAGGATATGCCGGATGAAAAGAGACTTCAGAAATATGTCTATACATCCGATTACGGACTGGGCCGGGCGGATATGATTGAAATGACCGACGATTATGTCGAGATTTATCCGGGCGGCAATATGTCAACTCTCTCAACTCCGGATTATACTCCGCAGCTTAAAGGCACCGTCGATTACATCACATCAAAGGCATCAATAGACAAAGATACATATTATTTCACAAACTCGGGCTTCAAGGTGCCTCTCTCAAGGGAGGAAAACGGCACGGGAGGCAAAACAAGGATAACTCACTTCAGGACCGTCAGCGGCTTTGTGATGCCCTCAAACAATGTCAAAGTAGTCTCATGCCGCACCGAGGGCGGGAATACGGTCATAAGATTTGACCTTAACAGAAAAGTCCCCTTCACCGTTAAACTGACGGGGCAGTCATATCTCGATAACGGCAGCGGAAGAAAATACAAGGTCAACGCGCCCGATTTCAAGGGAATACAGATAAAGTTTTACGATACCGTTTCGGTTACCGGAAGCTATGATTTTTCGGGAGCGATTCTCGGCAGAGGCAGCGCGTCTGTATCCGCAGACGAAGCGGTTATCAGCATTCCCGTAGTCAGCGCAAAGCGCTTCAAAGGCTGGCACTGCCGCTATGATGAGCAGGGATACCTTGAGATGACGTTTTACTCAAAGCCCTCATCGCTCTCGGGTTACACAATCATGCTTGACGCGGGTCACGGAGGATATGACGGCGGAGCATCCTGCGCGGTCTCACCCTCCGCCTGGAATGAGTCGAAAATAAACCTTTCCATAGCGTCAAAGATAAAAACGCTTCTTGAAAATGAAGGCGCAAGAGTCATATTGACACGCTCCGACGGCGGTTTTCTGAGCCTTACGGGCAGGACCGACCTTGCGAGGAGATATAAGCCGGATATTTTCATTTCGATACACTGCGACGCCTCATCATCCGCAAGCGCATACGGCACCTCGGCATTTTATTACCGCGCCTTTTCACAGCCGCTCGCGAGCAGCATTCACAACGCAATCGTCTCCTGCTGGAAAAACAACATTTACGCGGGGATGAACCGCACGGGCAGCGACAGAGGCTCGCTCTTTGCGGCTTACAGAGTGACAAGGATAGAGGAATGTCCCTCTGTGCTCATAGAATACGGATTTGTCACAAATCCCGTTGAGTGTCAGGCACTCGAAAACGGCACAAACCGCGATCTGCTTGCAAAAGCGACCGTTACCGGAATAAAGAATTATATCAATTACAGTTCATAATACGGAGAAAGAATATGCCTATCAAAATACCCAATGAATTACCCGCGACAAAAACACTCTCAAGAGAAAACATTTTTGTGATGACGGAAACAAGGGCGATGACTCAGGATATACGCCCTCTGCAGATTCTGCTCCTCAACCTGATGCCTACAAAGATTGATACCGAAACACAGCTCTCAAGGCTGCTCGGCAACACTCCGCTTCAGGTGGAGCTCACGCTCCTGCACACCGAGACCCACAAATCAAAGAATACGAGCGAGGAGCATCTGCTCGCTTTCTATCAGGTTTTCAGTGAGATAAAACACAGACACTTTGACGGAATGATTATCACCGGAGCGCCGGTTGAGCATCTGCCCTTCGAAGAGGTTGAATATTGGGATGAGCTGTGTGAAATAATGGAATGGAGCAAAACTCATGTCTACTCCGTTTTCCATATCTGCTGGGGCGCTCAGGCCGCTCTGTATTATCATTACGGAATACCCAAAATACAGCTTGACGAGAAGCTCTTCGGCATCTTCCCTCATAAGGTTGAGCGTAAAAAGAGCATAATCGCAAGAGGCTTTGACGATATATTCTATATGCCGCATTCAAGGCACACCTCAATACGCAGAGAGGATATCGAAAATGAGCCGAAGCTAAAAATCATCGCCTCCTCCCCGCAGGCGGGTGTTTCGCTGATGATGACAAAAAACGGCAGGCAGGTTTTCATCACCGGCCACGCCGAATATGACCAGTATACTCTCGATAAAGAATACAGGCGCGACCTTATGGCAAACAAACCGATTAAAATGCCGGTCAACTATTATCCGCACGATGATATCACTCAGGCGCCCCCGGTTATTTGGCGCTCTCACGCCAATCTTCTCTACTCAAACTGGCTGAATTACTTTGTTTACCAGTCAACTCCCTATGAAATCGGAAAAATCCGCTGAAAAAAGCCGTTATTTTTAAAAATAACTATTTACTTTTTAAAAATTATATAATATAATAACCTTGTATAATTGTTTTTGAAAGGAGAACTACCATGCCGGCATTTACTTACGAAATAGTTGAAACAGTTGCCGTTCTCTCCGAGAACGCAAGAGGATGGTGCAAAGAATTGAACCGTGTCAGCTGGGGCGGGCGCGATCCCAAGTATGATATCCGCGAGTGGTCACCCGAGCATGACAGGATGGGTAAGGGCGTTACTCTCAGCGATGAAGAGATGGAAGCTCTTGTTGCCGCTCTCAAGAAAATGTAATCGACCAACACAATAAAAGGGCGGCTGAATTGCCGCCCGTATTGTCTTTATAAGGGGTTTTTTTATGTTTGAAATTATTCCGCTTGCCGCCACAATAGGCGACAAGTTAGACGCATCGTTTTTCGGCCTTGACACTTCGATATTCTCGTTTTTCGGCTCGATGCAAAACAGCGTGCTGACGCTTATAGCGAAGTTTTTCACATCTATGGGCGATGAAGATTTCATTATTCCCGTCGCGGTTCTGGCGTTTATCCTGTGCCTTTTCAAAAAGACCAGGAAATACGGCATCGCCGTGCTTTCGGCTGTTGCGGTAGGCACAATCATCACAAATCTCGCTTTGAAGCCGATGGTTCTCAGGGTAAGGCCCTATAACACCCTTCAGCTCACGGATTTCTGGGCGCAGTATAAAAACTGGTATGCCGGTGTCGGCTCGCTCTCGGAGAGCGATTATTCATTCCCCTCCGGCCATACGACCTCCGCTTTTGAGGTGGCAACGGCTCTGTGCCTCTGCCTTTTAAGCGATAAAAAAGGCAAGTTTGCCTGGATTCCGCCTGTTCTTGCGCTTTTCACCGCGTGTTCGAGGATATATCTCATGGTTCACTATCCGACCGATGTCATGGCGGGCGCGCTTGCCGGAATCTTTGCAGGCGTCTGCGGATTTTTCATCTCAAAGCTCGCGCTCTTTATTTTCGGCAAGGTCAAAGCTCTTGACAGGATATGCCTTGAAGACCTTTTCCATCTCAAGATATATAAGGCGTTTTATATTATCCTCGCAGTTGTGCTCGTCTGTGATATCGGCATAGCATTCGGCAAGCTTCTCACAGAGAGCGACGAGGTCAAATGCGCGTATAACGTTGAATATGACTGCAACAACAAGGCGAGAGTGGGCGAAGACAAGTATCCGCCCATCGACGGTAAAAACTACTGCAAGATTCACTGGAAACAGCTGACCGCAGAGGGTCAGGGCACAGAAGAGCCCGAAACGGATGAAGAGGTTACAAACGAAACAGAAACTCTGCCCGCGCCTGAGTCCGAAGAGGATGTCACCGCCGAAACAGACGCCGCGGCATAATCTTATACTTCATTAAAAATCAGGCGAAAGGAGGAAAACCATGAAGAAATTCAGAAGAATCACGGTAATAATCATTACCGCGCTGATTGCTCTTGCCATGCTTTCCTCCGCCGCTTTTATCGCCGCCGAAGCAGATCACGACTGCAGCGGCGAAGACTGCGCCGTCTGCTGCGCTATCTCCGCCTGCGTCAATATTTTCAAGTCACTGACCGCCGCTTTTACGGCGTTATCGGCCTGCGCCTGCGCGTTTTTCGCAGCCGGCGCGGTCCTCAGAATTTTCGGGGCTCCGCAAAGCCCCTCGACCCCCGTTACTCTTAAAACAAAGCTTCTGAATTGACATAACAAAGCAAGGAGTCAGGCCCCTTTTGAAGGGGCTTACGGGCGTATGCCGGCTCCTTGTATTTTTGCGCCTTTTTTAAAATGATTCGGAGGTAAATATAATGAAAAAAACAATTGCAGTTTTACTGTGTATTATTCTCTCGGCAGGCTGTTTCGCCTCCTGCGGAAAAACCGAAGCCGGAAAACCGGAAAGCGGAAAAACGGACGGCAGCGGAAAGCTCAGCATAGTCACAACCATCTTTCCCGAATACGACTGGGTCAGACAGATTCTCGGCGAAAAAGCCGGAGAAACGGATCTGACAATGCTGCTTGATAACGGTGTTGATCTTCACTCCTATCAGCCGTCCGCCGCAGATATTGTAAAAATCTCCTCCTGCGACCTGTTTATCTATGTCGGCGGAGAATCCGACGGCTGGGTTAAAGACGCTCTTGCCGAAGCGTCAAATAAAGACATGGCTGTTATCAACTTGCTTGAAACTCTCGGAGAAAACGTCAGAGAGGAAGAAATAAAAGAGGGAATGCAGGCTGAGGAAGAAGCCGGAGAAGAAGAGGAAGAGGAGCCCGAATATGACGAGCATGTTTGGCTCTCGCTTAAAAACGCCGTCATCCTCTGCAGGGCGATATACGAAAAGCTCTGCGTCATTGACCCCGGAAACACCGGTATTTACAGAGCAAACACCGAGTCTTACATCAAAAAGCTGAATGACCTTGATGCTCAGTATAAAGCGGCCGTTGACAGCGCCGAAAACAAAACTCTCGTTTTCGGCGACCGTTTCCCCTTCCGCTATCTTGCGGAAGATTACGGCATCGATTATTACGCTGCATTTGCCGGCTGCTCCGCGGAGAGCGAAGCAAGCTTTGAAACAATAGTGTTCCTGGCAAAAAAACTTGATGAAATGAATCTGAATTATGTAATGCAGATTGAAAGCGCAGACGGAAGACTCTCGCAGTCTGTCATAGACGCTTCCTCCGACAAAGGCAGAGGTATTCTCACGCTTGACTCAATGCAGTCGGCCACCTCGGCGGATGTTGAAGACGGAGCAAACTATTACGACATAATGCAGGGCAATCTGATAGTGCTTAAAACGGCACTGGATAACACCGCGCAGTAAAGAAGGTGAAATTATGGCATTACTGACCTGCCGTGACCTTTCTCTCGGCTATGACGGAAAAGAGATAGCCGGCAACCTGAATTTTGAAGTTAACGCCGGAGATTATCTCTGCATAGTCGGTGAAAACGGCTCGGGCAAGAGCACACTGATGAAAACGATTCTCGGGCTGAACTCCCCTCTCTCGGGCAGCATCACAACCGGTGACGGCCTTAAACAGACCGAAATCGGCTACCTGCCGCAGCAGACGGATGTTCAGCGTGATTTCCCCGCATCCGTGTGGGAAATAGTCCTCTCCGGATGTCAGAACAGTCAGGGGCTCAGACCATTTTACAATAAGAATGAAAAAGCCGCCGCAAAGGCAAATATGGAAAAAATGGAGCTCACCGCTCTTTCGGGCAGATGCTATCGCGAGCTGTCGGGCGGTCAGCAGCAGAGAGTGCTGCTCGCACGCGCGCTCTGCGCCACAAAAAAGCTGCTCCTGCTTGACGAGCCGGTATCGGGTCTCGACCCGAAAGTTACGGCGGAAATGTATGACATAATCAAAAGCCTTAATGAGAATGACGGAATCACCGTAATAATGATTTCACACGATATCGGGGCGGCTCTGCAATACGCGAATAAAGTGCTTCATATAGGTAAAGAGATATTCTTCGGATCAGTCGATGAATACACTCACACCCGCGATACATTCGCTCACACGGAAGGAGGCGGCGTAAAATGACCTTCCTTGCCGAAAAACTTGACTATCTGCAGTTTCCGTTTGTCAGATACGCTCTGATAGTGGGTGTGCTTATCGCGCTCTGCTCCTCGCTTCTCGGAGTGACACTCGTGCTCAAACGGTTTTCATTTATCGGAGACGGGCTTTCACACGTCGCTTTCGGAGCTATGGCAATAGCGGCGATTTTAAAATTCACAAATGATATGCCCGTGGTGCTCCTGATTACGGTCATAAGCGCGATACTGCTCCTGCGCACAGGGCAGAACGCTAAAATCAAGGGCGACGCCGCCCTCGCGATGATATCGGTGGGCTCGCTCGCTATAGGATATCTGCTGATGAATATTTTCGCCAAATCCGCAAACCTTTCGGGAGATGTGTGCACAACGCTTTTCGGCTCCACGTCGATACTGACACTGAGCAAGGCCGAGGTGCTTGTCTGCGCGATACTCTCGATTGCGGTTGTCATAGTATTCATACTGTTTTACAATAAGATTTTCGCCGTCACTTTTGATGAAAACTTCGCAAGAGCCACCGGTATCAAAGCCGGCGCTTACAATCTTATTATAGCGGTCATAATAGCCGTCATAATAGTGCTCGCAATGAATCTTGTGGGCTCGCTCCTTATTTCGGCGCTGGTGATATTCCCCGCGCTTTCCGCGATGCGCGTTTTCAAGACCTTCAGGTCGGTAACAATCTGCTCCGCGGTCTTCTCTGTAATCTGCGCGCTTCTCGGAATCCTGATTTCCGTTATAACAGGCACACCGGTCGGCTCCACGATAGTCGCGGCCGACATAGTCGCATTCGCTCTATTTACCCTTGCGGGAAAAATAATGAGAGGTAAAAGAACATGAAAAGAATAATTTCGCTTTTAATTGTATCTGCTTTTATTATTGCCCTCGCCGGCTGCGGCGGTTCGGCGGATAGCAAATCGGGAACCGTTTATCAGGGGCAGAATGTAGATGACGTGCTCAGCAGCGCCGCCGTTGATGAAACAACCGCAAGAAAAGCCCTGCCTCTCTCCGAATACAAGATTTTTTCGGGGGAAAAGCCCGATATAATCCCGGATATTGATCTCACCGCCATGAACAGCACACTGGTTTACTCCGAGGTTTCAAACATGATGATGGAGCCGCAGAACTATGTGGGCAAATGCATAAAAATGCGCGGCAATTTCGCGGTATATGAGGCGGAGACAAGGAATTACTATGCCTGCCTCATCTCGGATGCCACCGCCTGCTGCTCGCAGGGTATAGAATTCATCCTCGACAAAAAAGTTAACTATCCCGACGATTATCCCCCGCTTGATACTGAGATAACAGTCGTCGGAACATTTGACACATATAAAGAGGGCGAGAATCAGTTTATC
>CADBOL010000142.1 GCA_902796295.1 Oscillospiraceae bacterium | reverse complement strand
CGGCGAGCTGAGCAACTTCCTTCTCGGAGCTGTTTTCTGCCTTACTGCGGGAATAATATATGCAAGAAATAAGAATAAAAAGACAGCCGTCATGGCATGCCTTGCGGGTGCTCTTGCAATGGGAATAATCTGTCTGCCTCTGAATTATTTTATAGTATATCCGGCTTATGTAAATGTTTATAAGATGCCGCTCGAAGCAATAATAGGAATGTATCAGGCTATTTTCGGACGAATTGCAGAAATTCCGACGAAAAATGCGCTGTTTAACTGTCTCCTGGTGTTCAACGTTCCGTTCACATTTTTCAAGGGAATTATAGATGCGGCAATTTGCATTCTGATATATAAACCGCTGTCTAAATTCTTAAAAGGTAAAATTGCATAAACAATTCAGCCCCCGTCAACTGTAAATGACGGGGGTTGATTTTTAACCTTTGATTATTTAACTGTTTCGGCAAGCTCTGCAAATTTTGACATAATTGCCGAAGCCGTAACATCTCCGAGAGAAATAAGTTCCTGATAATGGTCATCAACAATTCCGAGAGAATAATCGTTATCCGGAACAACGTAACCTATAGCGTCGTTGCAAAGACCGAATACTATTGTTTCTTCGCCAAACAGTTCTCTGATTGTTTTATAACCGAAATCCTTGCCTTTGAATGAACCGGCTGCAGTAAGAGAGCCGCCGCCGTAAACAAGATCCTGGACTATTTCGCCCGGCATCAATGCCACTTCAACATCTCCGAAACGGGCATAACCGATTTCCGAGAACATATAGTAGTTTCCGAAACCTTCGGTATATACCTGATAATCAACAAGTTCAAGTTTACCTACAAGCTGCATAAGAGGATTGGTAACTTTAATCTTAACAGGCATGAGCTTTACATTGAATAAAGGCTCAAGCTCTTTCTCTTCAACGGGCTCCCAGTCCTCAAACCAGAGTGTATAGGAAGCACTTGCAGCTTTTTCTTTATTTATGGTTTCCCAATCTGCTTTCTTTGAAATCTCATCATATGAATTGGTAAGATTAAGCGCTATATCGCCCATTTCATGACCGAAGCGCATACTCTGCATATATCTTCTTTCAAGATCCTGGCCGTCATTGCTGAGACCTCTGCCGTAGTAAATACCCGCGATAGCGCCGTTAAAGAACATGAAATTGAATCCGCCCTGCTCGATTCTCTCACCGAGATAATATACATAGTCACCGGAAAGCTGTCTGCCGTTATCAACCGGATCGCTGGTGGCAAGTCCTGTAACATCAGGATGGGCGGCAATGTTAACTATCATTGTTGGTTTGATTGAAGAATCATCGGGAATGAAAACAAATCTTGACATATCGGTGCAAAGAGATGTGCATGATTTGCGGTTGCGGTTATCAAAATAGTCTTTATTGAGCGTTTTGACCGCATATGTAAGATTGCCGGCAGTCATACCGTCAACTGCTTCTTTCATAGCTCCCGCCATAATATGGCTTGCCCAGTCCAGCCACTCGGTATTTACTCCTTTTTCTTTCTGAAGGAAAGGAAGATAAGATTTGAAGAGGTTGCCGAAAATCTTTTTGAATTGATTGGTCCATAATCCCTGTGTATCTATACAGCTGTGACAGTGTGTCGAAGTTATATTGACCGATGCAAATTTTTTATCGGGCATCAGCTCTTTGAAGTATTTTCTGACCGTCTGGATGTCGCCGTTGCAGAATCCGATACAGTCAACATTTGCAAAGACCGAAATTCCTCTTTCGCTGCCGTCATCAATAGCTATTACTCTTATCTGCATATCATCTATTATCTCTTCAATTTTATTATTCATCCCGTTATCGAGTGTCATGAAACCGGCGAGATAATACTCGGTGCCTTCGGCAAGAACATCATCGGGCACAAGAGAAGCCTTTGAATATCCGAGCTGCCATTTAGCCCCCGAAGCAGGTTCATCAAGCAATTCGTCATTACCCGAATAAAAGTTATCGTTTTTATATTCGCTGACTTTTTTGAAAGTATTGCTGTCAGGAACAATAAGATCTAGCCCGCCGAGAACTCCGCGGATAATTCCTTCAAGAACGGAAACGCCTGCCTTGGTAAAAAATCCGCCGATATCATCCGCCGCCGCTGCACCTGTTGCGGAAAAACCCGAAAAAACAATTGATAATGCAATTATAATACTGAGTAAAGAAAATGCTTTTTTCTTCATAATAAAATCTCCTCCTTCGGATATGATATGATTTTATCACCAAATCATTATGTTGTAAAGTTAAGATTTATGCAGTTAAACAAATTTATCATTTTATGTCTGTAAAAGTAAATTTAATATTGAAATATTCTTTTGAATTTAGTATAATTTATTAAATATAAGGTTTGGGGTGAAACTTTGAAAAGAGTATTTGCAATTCACGATATGTCCGGCATCGGAAAATGCTCTTTGACCGCGGCAATTCCGATTATATCGGCGGCCGGGGCAGAGTGTAATCCGATACCCACCGCTGTGCTCTCATCACATACCGGCAACATCAGCGGATACACATTCAGAGATCTCACCGATGACCTTTACGATTATATTGCCCACTGGAAAAAAATCGGAATAAGACCCGATACGATTTACTCGGGCTATCTCGGTTCCGTGGAACAGATTGAATTTGTCGCTTCGGTTATCAGGGATTTCTCCGATGAAAAAACACTCGTGATTGTTGATCCTGCCATGGCTGATTCGGGTGTTCTCTACACCGGGTTTGATGTTTCTTTTGCCGATAAGATTAAAAAACTCTGCTCAATGGCTGATGTCATTACTCCCAATTTAACAGAAGCATGCATTCTGACCGGTATCGGTTATCGCGAGGTTTATGATGAATCTTATATTGCATCGCTGATTGATGCTCTGTCGCTCCTGACCGGAAGATATGTTATTCTCACAGGAGTTTCCGATAAAGCGGGAATGACCGGCTGCTGCGTATATGACAGTCTTAATTCCGATTTAAGATATTTTTCATCGGAAAAATGCGATGGTGTTTATTACGGCACCGGCGATGTGTTCTCATCTGTTCTTACGGCTCTTATGACAAACGGAATCAACATATTTGAAGCAGCTGAAAAAGCTGTTGAATTCACATATAAAGCAGTGTATGAAACATATACTGAAGGCACAGATACAAGGCTCGGAATTGCTTTTGAAAAATTTCTTGGAGATCTTATTCGGGAGGAATAAAAATGAGTTATGCTGATAAAGTATTTATCGATACCTGCAAAGATATTCTCAATAACGGTATATATGATACCGACAGAGAAGTAAGACCCCGCTGGGAAGACGGCTCCCCTGCTCATACAGTAAAGAAATTCGGCGTTGTAAACAGATATGATCTGAGCAAAGAATTCCCGATGCTGACTCTAAGAAAGACATTTCTCAAAAGCGCCGTCGATGAGCTGCTCTGGATATGGCAGAAAAAATCAAATAATATAAAAGATTTATCCAGCCATGTATGGGATTCATGGGCGGATGAAAACGGATCCATAGGTAAGGCTTACGGTTACCAGCTCGGTGTCAAGCACCACTATCCAGAAGGCGATATGGATCAGGTCGACAAAGTATTATATGATTTAAAAAATAATCCTGCCAGCCGCAGAATAATGACAAATATCTATAATCATGCGGATTTAAGCGAAATGGCTCTTTATCCCTGCGCTTACAGTATGACTTTCAATGTTACCGGAAATAAACTGAATGCAATACTGAATCAGCGGTCTCAGGATATGTTGGCGGCCAATATCTGGAATGTCGCTCAATATTCTGCGCTTGTGCTGATGATTGCTCAGGTGACGGGCTTTGAGCCGGGTGAGTTTGTTCATGTAATTGCCGATGCTCATATTTATGACAGACACATTCCGATAATTGAAAAGCTCATTGAAAAAGAGCCTTATGATGCTCCGACTGTAAAGCTTGATAAAAGCATTGATGATTTTTATAAATTTACTAAAGACAGTTTTACGATTGAAAACTACAAGTTTCACGAGTTTACGGATAAGATTCCCGTTGCGGTTTAAAGAGGTGTTATATGAAAGAAATAGTCTGTGTTGACAACAACTGGGCAATAGGAAAATCAAATGACCTGATTTACCATATTCCCGATGATATGAAGTTTTTCAGGCAAAAGACAACCGGAAATGTTGTTGTTATGGGCCTTGCAACACTTAAATCATTTCCCGGCGGCCGTCCTCTTAAAAACCGGATCAATATAGTTTTATGCGATGATCCGTCATTTGAATGCGAAGGCGCCGTCATTGTATCATCCATTGATGAACTTCTCAGAGAAACAGCTCAATATAATACAGACGATGTATATATAATCGGCGGAGCTTCTGTTTATGCCCAGATGCTGCCTTATTGTGACACCGCCTACATTACAAAAGTAGACAGTGAATCCCCCGCCGATAAATACTTCCCGAATCTTGATGAAATTGAGGAATGGGAGCTTACGGAAGAATCAGAAGAATATGATTATAACGGTCTAAAATATAAATTTACCGTTTACAATAAATAACACAATCTATAATGTCAGGAGAGTGATTTGATATGGCCATCTATTGTAAAGAACCGTCAAGAACATTCAGCGAGTATCTGCTTATTCCCGGTTACACTTCAAAAGAGTGCGTACCCGCAAACGTTTCGCTGAAAACGCCGCTTGTAAAATTCAGAAAAGGCGAAGAGGAATGCCCGATAAGTCTGAATATTCCCATGACCTCGGCTATAATGCAGTCTGTGTCAAATGATACGCTGGCAATAGCGCTTGCAAAAGAAGGCGGCATTTCTTTCATTTACGGTTCTCAGAGCATTGAAGATGAAGCCGCTATGGTTTCAAGAGTCAAGAGTTACAAAGCCGGATTTGTTGAGAGCGATTCCAATTTAAAGCCGGATGACACCCTTAT
>CADBOL010000141.1 GCA_902796295.1 Oscillospiraceae bacterium | reverse complement strand
CCTGTCGGCTCGGTCGGCGCTTCTGCCTGCGGCAGAGGTCTTCACTGAAGACCCGCGCCCCTCAAGGGGAAGGCTTATTTTTTACTCTCCCGTAAACTTAAAGCAAAGCATCGTTATATCGTCAAACTGATCGTTATTCTGAACAAAGTCATCAACGGCGTTTTTCACCGATTTCACGGTCTCTTCCGGAGACTGCTCCTTCAGATTTCCGATACATTCAAGCAGTCTGTCTTCGCCGAAAAGCTCGCCGCCGGATGATTTCGCTTCCGTTACTCCGTCGGTGTAGAGATAAACGGCGTCGCCCTTATCGAGCTGAATTTCCGACTCTCTGTAATTGACGCCTTCCATACCCGCAAGCACCATTCCGCCTCTGGCTTTAAGATAATCCGGAGCGCCGTTTTTAATCACAACGGGCGGATTGTGGCCCGCGCTCACAAAGGTCAGGCCTCCGCTGCGCGTGTCAAGGATTCCGACCCAGAGCGTAACGAACATATCCGCTTCGTTTCTTGCGCACAGAGCGTTGTTTGCCGCTTTGACGGCCTCCGAAAGCTCCGGGATATCTCTGATGCAGTTTTGCAATATGATTTTTGCGCTCGCCATAAAGAGAGCCGCGGGGATTCCCTTGCCCGAAACATCGCCAATAACAAAGGCAATCCTGTCGCTGTCAACATAAAAGACATCATAGAAGTCTCCGCCGACCTCTTTTGCCGCTTCCATAAAAGCGCCGACATCGACGCTGCTGTTTCCCGGATAATCCTCATTGATCGTGGGCAGCAGTGAATGCTGAATCACGGAAGCAACCTCAAGCTCCGACTGCAGGCGGCTTTTTTCAAGCATGAGAGTTCTCTGCTTCTCCGTGTAGGTTATAATACCGACCATCAGGACGAATCCCACGGCGTTGATTACAATAAACGGGATTGCTATCTGTTTCACTATATCGAGAGCTGTTTCAAACGGCCTTACCATTATAAGGACCACGCCGAGGTGAAACGCCTCCATTACAGCTCCGAGAGCAAGCGAGACATAGGGCTTTTTGATTTTATCACGAAACTTCAGAGAGAAAAGCCCGCAGAAAAGGCCGATACAGCATGTGGCGACAACGCAGGCCTGCGCCGTGATACCGCCCATCATCAGTCTGTGAATACCGGCAACCAGACCGGCAACAAGTCCGCTCACAGGCCCGCCGACAAATCCCGCGAGCATGGGCCCGATATCGCGCACCGATATGACGGCGCCTTTGAGATTAAAGCCGGAGATATTGCCGTAAATGCCGAAAATACCGCCGAGCACTCCGGAATAAAGGATATATTTCCATTTCTGCCCGGTTTCCATCAGCCTCGTTAAAAGATTGCTGCCGCCGATATAGGCGGAAACAAGCAAAACGACGGCGAGAGTTCCTATAAGCTTTGAAAATACCGTACTCATATAATCAAATCCGTTTCAGTCAGTCATAATAGCGCAAAAAAGCATAATAATTATATCTCAAAGCGAAAAATATTTCAATGCTTTTTATGATTTAAAACGGCATAAAGCAAAAAACTGCGGGCCCGGATTCTTACCGGGTCCGCAGAAAAAATTGAGGAGATATTATAATGGTTCCGGATTAGATCACACAGCCGCGAAGCCTTTTTCAAGGTCGGCTATAATATCGTCAATATGCTCTGTGCCGATTGAGAGGCGGATTGTGGACTGAGTGATTCCGCCCTGCGCGAGCTCCTCATCGGTGAGCTGTGAGTGTGTGGTCGATGCCGGGTGAATTACAAGCGATTTGACATCGGCAACATTTGCCAGAAGCGAGAAGATCTCAAGATTATCAATGAATCTCCAGGCTTCCTCCCTGCCGCCTTTGATCTCAAATGTGAATATGCTCGCTCCGCCCTGCGGGAAATATTTCTCATAGAGAGCGTGGTCGGGATGATCGGGCAGCGAGGGATGATTGACCTTTGAAACCTTGGGATTTTTCACAAGGTAATCGATGACCTTTTTTGTGTTTTCCGCGTGTCTCTCAAGGCGGAGCGAAAGAGTCTCCGTGCCCTGAAGAAGCAGGAAAGCGGCAAAGGGCGAAATGCAGGCGCCCTCATCGCGCAGCAGGATAGCCCTGATATATGTCACAAAGGCCGCCGGGCCGACAACATCATAGAATGAAACGCCGTGATAGCTCGGATTCGCCTCGGCTATGGGAGCGTATTTGCCGCTCGCCTTCCAGTTGAATTCGCCTTTTTCGATTATGACGCCGCCGAGAGTAGTGCCGTGGCCGCCGATGAATTTTGTGGCGGAGTGAACGACTATATCGGCTCCGTGCTCAAAAGGTCTGATGAAATACGGGGTGCCGAAAGTGTTATCGACAACAAGCGGAATGCCGTGACTGTGAGCTATGGCCGAGAGTGCGTCAATATCGGGAATATCGCTGTTGGGGTTGCCGAGAGTTTCAATATAAATCGCCTTGGTTTCGGGGCGGATTGCCGCCTCAACCTCGGAGAGATTGTGAATATCAACAAAATCCGTGGTGATGCCGAATTGCGAGAGAGTGTGTGAAAAGAGATTGTATGTGCCGCCGTAAACGGTCTGCTGAGCGACAATGCGGTCACCGCTCTGGGCGAGCGCCTGAATCGTATAGGTTATAGCCGCCGCGCCGGATGCCACGGCAAGCGCCGCCGAACCGCCCTCGAGAGCGGCGATCCTCTTCTCAAAAACATCCTGCGTGCTGTTGGTGAGACGGCCGTAGATGTTGCCGGCATCGGCAAGGCCGAATCTGTCGGCGGCGTGCTGTGAATTGCGGAAGACATAAGAAGTGGTAGCGTAAATGGGTACCGCTCTCGCATCGGATGCGATATCGGGCTGTTCCTGGCCTACATGAAGCTGAAGTGTTTCAAATTTATAATTGCTCATTTTAGTTTCTCCTTTAAATATAAATTTCAATTTGAGTTTATGTGTGTTTCCGAAGCGTTATTTTTATGGTATGCTCAGAACTCACATTCGCCCGAATCTGAAATTTTTTCTCAGGAGAGAGCCGAATAAGATTTTCATTTTGCTTTTAACTACCTACCCTGTAGGTTGGTGACATAATAGCACAAAAAAAACGGTTTGTCAAGCGGAAAATGAAAAATATCATTTTGCAGGGAAAAACGGAATCAGATGTCAATGCGGAATGAGGAATGAGGAATGAGG
>CADBOL010000140.1 GCA_902796295.1 Oscillospiraceae bacterium | reverse complement strand
CACAGGATGCCTGCTACGGCAAAATAGTGGCGGATACAAACGGTTATAACTATACAAACTATGCCGTTGACGGATACACGTCCGAAGCTCTGCTGAAATATCTCGATGTGGATTTTGTCAGCGCGGGTGTAAGAAACGCCGACATAATCAGCATCTCAATCGGAGGCAATGATTTTCTCACAACAAATCTGCTTGCGCTGCTTATAGGCGCCGAAACCGGCAATGACGCGCGTTTTGATAAGATTGAAGCGGAATTCAGCAGCAATTTCTCAGGTATCATATCAAAGATAAAGAGCCTCAATTCTCACGCGGCGATTCTTGTTCAGACAGTGTATAATCCCTCTAAATTCTTATTCACAGAGGATTATCAGAAGGGCGTCAATGTAATCAACGGCGTTATCAGGAATTATCTCGGCGCTCACCCGGGCGCGTACTCAATAGTTGAGGTTGAGTCCGCTTTTGCGGGGCACGCCCGTGAATATATCGCGATTGACACAATCCATCCCAATTCCAAAGGCAATCTCGTAATAGCAAGGCTTGTGCTTCAGAAGCTTTACTCGATGGGTCTCGGCTCCTCCACAGAGCCCGTTGTCAACAATCCCGGCATTGACTGGAACGGTATTTCAGGTTCATCATTCGCCGAAATCATAGGTTACTTTTTCAGACTGTTCTCAAAATACGCGGGTATTCTTTTCGCATAATCAAGGAGTCGGCAAAAAATGGATTTAAAAGATAAAAAGGTTCTTGTAATAGGGCTTGCAAGGAGCGGCCTTGCGGCAATCAAGGTGCTTCATCATCTCGGTGCGGAGATTACTCTCTCGGAGACAAAGCCGAGAGATCAGCTTCCCGAAGCGGATGAGCTTGAGTCTATGGGAGTTAAAATCACAGACCAGAGCATACCCGTATTTGAAGAAAAATACGATCTCGCCGTTAAAAACCCGGGAGTGCCTTACAGAGCTCCTACCATTATGAAGCTCAAGGAAAACGGAGTTCCCGTTATTACCGAAATCGAGCTTGCTTACAGAGTATCGAAGCCGCAGCATTTTATGGCGATAACCGGCTCAAACGGCAAGACGACAACAAGCACTCTTCTCTACGAGATTCTTCACAGGGCTTTCGGCGAAAAGGCGCACCTGTGCGGAAATATAGGCATCGCCCTTTGCGAAATGGTTATGGATTACAACCTTTTTGAAAACGAAGGACACTGGTTTGCTCTTGAGGTTTCAAATTTCCAGCTTGTTGATATTGATGAATTCAGGCCCGAGGTTGCGACGATAATCAACCTGAGCCCCGATCATATTGATTTTATGGGCGGCCTGGATAACTATTATAAATCAAAGACGGAAGTTTACCGCAATATGAGAGATGATGACGAATTCATCCTCAATACAGATGATAAAACTCTGCTCGATTATGTTTCACGTTACCCGGTTAAATGCAAAGTCAACAGATTCAGCCTTGACAGAGATGACACCGATTCATATATTTCGGACGGATACATCTATATCCGCGGCGAAAAGGTGATGCCGCTCAGCGCAATTAAGCTTGTCGGCAAACACAATGTGCAGAATGTCATGGTGGCTGTTGCGGCTGCCAAGGCGGCCGGGATTTCAAACGAAATCATCACTCAGGCCGTATCGGAATTCAAAGGGGTAGAGCACCGCATTGAGTTTGTGCGCGAGCTTGACGGAGTGAGATATTATAACGATTCCAAGGGCACCAACACAGACGCGACGGTTACGGCGGTAAAATCTTTTGACAGGGGAGTAATCCTTCTTGTGGGCGGATTTGAAAAGGGTCTGCCTATGGATGAGCTCAGGCAGAATCTCGGCTCGGTTAAACAGGTTATCGGTTACGGCGCCTGCGGAGAGCGGCTTGTAAGAGAGCTTGCTCCCGACAGCGGAATCCTTGTTACCACTCTTGATGAGGCGGTCGCGAAGGCTCGTGAAATCGCAGCCGCAGGAGATACAGTCCTTCTCTCACCGACAACGAGCTCATTTGACCAGTATTCCTGTTTTGAGGAAAGAGGAGATCATTTTAAAGAATTGGTGAACAGTTTATAAGCAGACATAATTATTTATACCTTAGATGGAGGGGAAACTATGTTTGTTCCGTATATTTTCACCGGAATCGGCGCGGCGTTACTTGCGGTATTCTGCGTCAAAAGGACCAAAGGCAGCACACCTATTGTCGCGATGATAAAAGCTCTTGTTTCAATCTGCTTTATAGCCACCGCGCTCTCGGGTATCGCCTTTACAGATTTTGATTATTCACACCTGAGATTCGGCCTTTGGGTTGTAATGGGCCTTATCTGCGGAATGCTCGGAGATATTGCGCTCGACCTTAAATACGCTCACCGCAAATCATCCGATCAATACACTTACGCGGGCTTTACGGCATTTCTCGCGGGCCATATTCTTTATGATATCGGCCTTATAAGCGAATTCTATATCAAAGGCAATATCCTTTATCTGATTGTGCCCGTAATACTCTGCGGCGTAATCGCGGTATTCATAAGATTCAGCGAAAAGCTTCTCAAGGTAAACTACGGAAAATTCAGATGGATTGTTGTTCTTTACAGCCCTGTTTTGTTTTCTCTCGTTCTCTTCTCTCTTTCGCTGGCGATTCTCAACGGCTGGAAAATTGTCGGGCTTGATATGATTTTCGGCGGCTCGGTTTTCTTTGCGGTATCGGATCTGATACTCAACGGAACATATTTCGGAGAAGGGAAAAACAGACCTGTAGATATTGTTACGAATCACGTAACTTATTATATAGCTCAGTTTGCAATAGCGCTTTCGTTATGTTTTTTGAACTAAGGAAATTAATATGATTTCCACAACACAGAAAGGATAGTTTATGCAACAGATTATTTCGATTTTCCTGTCTTTGATGATGACGTTTATGACTATGCTCTCAACGTTCATCACCAATTTCACATCGAACAAAAAGGTTGAATTGAGCTGGCCGGTGGGTTCCGAATCCACTATACTGGCCGGTTACGAGGCGGGCAAGCACAACGGTATAGACATTGCCCTGGTAAGCGGAGAGACCGAAGGAGCCCCGGTTTTAGCGGCAGGGGACGGCAGAGTTGACGCGGTTGTCAGCGGTGATCCGACTTACGGCAATTACATTATCATCACTCATCCCAAAGTCCAGACAATTTACGCAAACTGCAAGACAATCAATGTTGCAAACGGAGCTGAAGTGACAAAAGGCCAGACAATAGGCACCATAGGCAAATCCCCGACCACGGGCAAGGCGTGTCTTTTCTTTGCCATTCAGGAAAAGCAGGATGACGGCACATACAGGGCCGTAAACCCCGCATCATACGTGGCAAATCCCTATGGCCAGCAGCCGACAACTCCCGAAAATCCGCCGCAGACGGGCAGCACAAAGGGCAAGTTTGTCTTTAATGTCTACGGCTACGGCCACGGCGTAGGAATGAGCCAGCTCGGCGCGATTGCAATGGCAAACAGCGGCAAGAAGTATGACGAGATTCTCAGACACTACTATCCCGGAGTCACGGTGATTGTGGATTCATCCACTCCCGCAACCGTAACAAAGGGCGGAGTGCAGATATCTCTGCTGGAGTATCTCTGCAAGGTTGTCAAGCAGGAAATCGGCTCCAATTCACCCATAGAGGCGCTCAAGGCGCAGGCGGTTGCCGCGTATTCATTTTCTCAGGCAAACAATACTTATGAAGGGCAGGCATATGATTCCTCCTTCAGATATTCGGGCTCCGATGTTGAAAAAGCCGTTATGGCCGTGCTCAACATGACGAGCAAATCCGACACGCCGAAAGCAATGTGCTGCTACTATTCGGGCAAGCCCGCAAACACCGTTTATTTTGCTTCATCGGCAGGCAAGACAACATCGGCAGAGTCTGTATGGGGCGGCTATATTCCCTATCTCAACGGCGGTGTTTCGAGCCCCGAGCAGGTTCCCGAATCGCAAAAAACATATACAAGCGAAGAGATGCGTACACTTATCCAGAGCTGGGCGGCAAGTAAAGGCAAAAGTGTTACTCTCGGTTCTGATCCGTCAACCTGGCTTGTAATTAAATCGCACGACAGCGCAAGAGGTGCAAACTGCGGCTATGTTACCAAGATATCTGTCGGCGGAGTTGAAATCATGGGTGCTTCCTTCCGCTCGGCCGTGCTCAACAACGGTATCAGATCGCACTGCTTTACAATCACTTTTATTCCCGATTAATCATATTAATCACCGCAGCCCGTACCATTTCCGGCACGGGCTCGGTTTTTATGAAAAGGACTGACAATATGATTGAAAAACTGCTTTCACAGAGAAATCTTCCTCCGCTTCTCCCGCGTGATGAAATGCTTGAAATACTCCGCAGAGAGATTTACGGCACCATGCCGGAAAAGCCGAAGAAGGTTGAATTTATAAAAAGGGAAAACATCATTCCGAAATTCTGCGCGGGTAAGGCGCAGTGTGATGAAATTACGGTAAAATGCACTGTTTACGGCAGGGAATTCTCATTCCCGATATACGCCACAATACCTGCCGGAGCGGAGAATCTCCCGTTTTTCATCCACATCAATTTCAGACCCGATAATCCGGACAGATATATGCCGACCGAAGAAATAATTGATAACGGATTTGCTTTGATATCTTTTTGCTACAAAGATGTCACAAGCGACGACGGAGACTTTGAAGACGGCATTTCGGGAGTTTTTCTCAAGGGCGGCAAAAGAGAGCCCGATTCACCGGGGAAAATCGCCTTCTGGGCGTGGGCGGCTCAGAGAGCGCTTGACTATGCTCAGACTCTCACGGGAACGCTTGATATGAGCCGCGCTTGTGTCTGCGGGCATTCGCGCCTCGGAAAAACCGCACTGCTCGCCGCCGCAACGGATGAGCGTTTCGCTTTTGCTTATTCAAATGATTCTGGCTGCAGCGGAGCCGCTCTGGCAAGAGGAACAACCGGCGAAAGGCCGCTTGATATTATTACGAACTTCCCGTTCTGGTTCTGCGAAAACTATTATAAATATGCAGACGATGTTTCAAAGATGCCGTTTGATCAGCATTATCTTGTCGCGTCAATCGCTCCGCGCAAAGTGCTTATAGGCAGTGCCTCGGAGAATGACTGGGCAGATCCCGTTTCGGAATTTCTCACCTGCGCTGCCGCCTCGCCTGCGTTTGAAAACGGATTTAAATGTGAGGACCGTCTTCCTCAGGTCGATGATCTGTATTTTGACGGTGATGTGGGATATCAGCTGCGCAAAGGGCTTCATTATTTCGGCAGAGAGGACTGGCAGAGACTTATAAAATTTATAAATCT
>CADBOL010000139.1 GCA_902796295.1 Oscillospiraceae bacterium | reverse complement strand
TGAGATTCTGGCAGCCGAAAAAATACTTTCCTGGATGCTGGGAAACGCCTATCAGCAGATGCTTATGGTGACATACTGCCATGACGGGCAGATTCCCGTAAACAAAACCGCTTTTTCCGTCAAAATCAGCAGCAGCAAATATCTTGCTGCCATTGATTCAATAAAAAATGAATTGATGTTTGATAAATAGATTTTTATTTGAAAGGAAACAGGTATATGTCAAATAAAATATCAATAAATGTCAGCGCTGTTTTAAACGCAGACTCTTTACCGTTTCGTTCCCGAAATACTGTTGACAGTGTCAGAACGTCTTTTAACCGCACCAGGAATCAGATAAGTTCACAGATAATGAATTACGGTAACTTGCAGGGTAAATTCGATTCCTTATCATCACAAATGCTTCAGATCAGTGATAATATTGAAAAAATCCGCTCGGTTGCAAACGAATCGGCAAACAGATATTATCAGACAGATAAGCACCTGGAGGAAATGATTAAAAACGGGAAATAGACTGAAGAGGTAAATGAACATGTTACAGCGATGCATGGGATGTATGGAACAGTTTGAGGATATATATGATATATGTCCGTCTTGCGGGTTCGAAGTAGGAACGCCCGCAGAGGATGCCATACATCTGAATCCGGGCATAATGCTTCATGACAGGTATATAATAGGCAGAGTGTTGGGATACGGCGGATTCGGAGTGACATATATAGGTTGGGACGGAAAACTTGAGCAAAAGGTTGCGGTAAAAGAATATCTTCCGAGTGAGTTTTCCACAAGAATGCCCGGTCAGACCTGCGTAACGATATTTAACGGTGACAAAGGCGAACAGTTTGCCGCAGGGCTTGAAAAGTTTGTTGATGAAAGCAACAGACTTGCAAAGTTTATGAGCGAGCAGGGAATAGTAAAAATATATGACAGTTTTGAGGAAAACGATACTGCATATATTGTGATGGAATATCTTGAAGGCGAGACTCTTGCCCAGCGGCTTGAGAGAGAAGGAACTATTCCGGAAGACGAAGCTGTTGAAATGCTCATGCCGATAATGGAATCGCTTAAAGCGGTCCATGAAGAAGGTATAATACACAGAGATATTTCGCCTGACAATGTCTTCCTTAAAACCGACGGAACGGTAAAGCTTATAGATTTCGGTGCATCGCGATATGCGACCACAACATACAGCCGAAGCCTTACGGTAATAGTCAAACCCGGATATTCCCCGGAGGAGCAATACAGGAGCAGCGGCGATCAGGGGCCTCACACAGACGTGTATTCACTTGCCGCGACGCTGTATAAGATGATAACCGGCAAAAGGCCTCCCGATGCGATGGACCGGAGAAAGAAGATAGAGAGCAAAAATGTTGATCTTCTTCTGGAACCGACAAGGATAGATAAAAACATCTCCGTTAACAGAGAAAACGCAATACTCAACGCATTGAATATCCGCATAGAAGACAGAACTCCGGATATAGAAACATTTATGCGTGAGATAAATGCGGATCCGCCGGCGAAAAGAAGAGCCGGAAAGATAAAAAAGATTGATCTGCTGGCATGGCCTTTATGGTTAAGAATACTTTTACCGAGTCTGTTTGCGGCAGTTATAACATTCGGGATATTGCTGGTAACGGGAGTAATATCTTTTGATTCATTATTCAACTCAGCCCTTACCACACCGGATGGCTACCTTCAGATGCCGGATTTATACGGCATAAAATATGACAGAATTGATGAGGAGCTCGGTAAATACACATACCAGAACGTTACGGCTTATAAAGGAATAAATTATATTATTATTGAAAGTATAGAGTCGGAATATGCAGAAGCTGGGACTGTAGTGTATCAGGATATACCCGCCGGATCATTCATAACCAAGAGCGATAAAGTTGGATTGAAGGTCAACAGGGGAACCGAAGTGGCGGAAGCGGTAAACGGTGTTTCAATAGTACCTTTTGTCGTCGGTACAACACGGGACGAAGCTATAGAAATGCTCACGACAGCAGGTTTGAAATATGTGACAGAAGAAGCCTATGATGAAAATGTCGATGCAGGTCTTGTGAGCACTCAGAGTATTGAATTCGGCCAAAAAGTTGCTGAAGGTACGGAAATAAATATTACAATATCAAAAGGTCCCGCTGCATTTGAAGTTCCCGATGTCGAAGGAATGGATTATGAAAAAGCCAGCGCCTTGCTTTACAATAAAGGCCTGGTGCCCGTGAGAAAGGATGAAGAGACATCAAAGTATCCGGAAAACCAGGTAATATCCCAGAACCCCAAAGGGAAGAAGGTAAAAAACGGTGACAGCGTAGAGCTCAGCGTTGCGACCAAAAAGCATACTGTAACAGTGGCAGATGTAACGGGAATGACTGCGGCACAGGCTAAGAACGCTCTTGAAAGCCAAGGATTTATTGTGGAGTCGGTAAACGGCTACAGTGATTCCGTAGAGAAGGGCAAGGTAATAAGTCAGAAACCGGAAAAGGGTTCATCATTGGCCGAAGGCTCAACGGTGACTATTACAGTATGCGAAGGATCCGAACAGATATCGGTTCCCGATGTTAAAGGCGAAACCGAAGCGAAGGCAAAATCAACGCTTAAAAACGCAGGGCTTAAAGCCGCGGTTACAACACAAAACAGTGAAACTGTTGCTCAAGGCAAGGTGATAAGCCAGTCACCTCAACCCGGGACGAAATCCAAAAAGGGTGACACGGTCAGCATCGTTGTCAGTCTCGGAAGCTCAAAATCTTCCGGAAACACGAAAGACGAAAGCGGAAGTACGTCAAACCCGTCAGAAACAGCGAAATCATCCGACCAGACAGGGGCAGTAATAACTCTACCGGATGTAAAGGGCGATTCCGAATCAGCAGCAAAATCCGAGCTGCAGAACAGGGATCTTAAAGTTAAAATAACGAGAGAATACAGTGATACAGTCGCAAGCGGCAACGTTATCAGTCAATCACCGGCGGCAGGTTCTTCTGTTCGCAAGGGAGA
>CADBOL010000138.1 GCA_902796295.1 Oscillospiraceae bacterium | reverse complement strand
TCAATATGAAATATATCATATTTGTTTCCGGTTTCTTCCTTTGATTTTTTCTCGATAACTAAAACGCTGTATCCCTTTTCGGCGGCGAGACGGGCAAGATAAGCACCCGAAGTACCGGCGCCTATAATAATCAAGTCATATTTTTTCATATAATCACCGTTTAAATTATAACAACACTTTAATCAAATGTAAATAGCCGTCAGAGAAATCAGAGGTTGTATTTCCGTAACAAAAAGAGTATAATTCAAATGAACCGAAAATTTACGGCTCAAATAATTAATGACAGGAGATTATCTATGGAATACACTATCAAAGGCGATACAATGCCTTATGTTGAGATTACGCTTCAGCAGGGTGAGAGCATAAAATGTGAAGGCGGCGCGATGAGCTGGATGTCTCCCAATCTCAAGATGGATACCAAAGGCGGCGGCATCGGCAAGATGTTTTCAAAGGCAATCACCGGCGAGGCCCTTTTCCACAACACTTATACCTGCGAGAGCGGAACCGGGATGATAGCCATTTCATCAAGTTTCCCCGGCAAGATTTTAGCTCTGGAGATTGGTCCCGGCAAAGAAATGATCTGTCAGAAATCCGCTTTCCTGGCTTCCACTCCCGGAGTCGAAAGGACCGTTTATTTCCAGAAAAAACTCGGCGCGGGCTTTTTCGGCGGTGAAGGATTCATTATGCAGAAACTCTCCGGCACCGGTATCGCTTTTGTAGAGATTGACGGCTCCGTTGAATCCAAAACACTCGCTTCCGGTCAGAGCATAATCATCGACACAGGTTATCTCGCTATGATGGACGCAACCTGCTCCATGGATATCAAAGCGGTCGGCGGTATCAAAAACACGCTTCTGGGCGGCGAAGGTCTTTTCAACACCGTCGTAACCGGTCCCGGAAACATTTACCTTCAGAGCATGCCTTTCTCAAAACTCGCGGCTCTCTTTACGGTTCCCAAAGCATAAATACCGTTTTACGCAATGATTATTTACACAGACATAAACCCGCAGGAGATTCCTGCGGGTTATTTTACGGATTGATTTATATTTTACGGCAGATATATTCGCCCGTCTCAGCCGGGATATAATTGCTCCCGTCCGAGCGCGAACCGGTATCGGCATCAAAGACATAACCTTCAGGAAGACGAATATACCCGGACGCGTCTGCGGGCAAAACAATTGTGAGTTTAACCTTGTCACCGCACCTCTTCCAGTCAACGCTTACCCTGCCGCACGGAGAATCATAAAACGCACCGGCAGAATCAAGATCCGGTATGAAATCGGGGCAAATTAGGAATTCACAGGGGTTGCCGTCATACGGGTTGACTCTGATACCGGCAACTCTCTGTATAAACCAGCTCGAAATATCGCCGAAGAAATGATGATTTAAAGAATCCGGCGAGTCAATATCCTCATCTTCTTTGAAATTCTCGGGTACCGAGGTCATTCCTCTTTTCACAAACATTCCGTATGAGGGATAATCGGTTCTTGTTATCATTTTAAAAGCGAGGTCTCCCCTTCCGCAGTCTGAAAGAGCGTGGAATATTACGCGAAGTCCGAGCATACCGCAGTTGATTTTCTCACCGTCATCCTCAACGGTTTTTACAAGCGATTCACAGGCCTGAGGCATTTCGGATTTTTCGAATATTCCGTAATAGATACACATTGCCTGGGCTGTCTGACAGCGCGGCAGAGCCGTCATAGAGCTGAAATCTATGAAATTGTCTCTTACTGCCGCTTTCAGCTCATCTTTCAGCCGGCGGGCAAAGTCACGATAAAGCTCAAGACCGAGCGCCTCAAACAGTTTTTCGGATTTATATGCTATATAAACTGAAATCACCGTATTTGTCAGCGCCTCGGGAGCAACGGGAGAACCGGCGCCCTTCCGGGGCTGCAGCCAGTCGCCGAGTCCGAAATCGCAGAGTCCGCGTTCATTCCTGCGCTTTGAGATATAGGCGAGATATCTCAAAAGAGAGTCGGCGCACTCGCGGGCAGGCTCAATATCACCGCGCAGGCGGTAAATCTGCCAGCAGAGCTCGGAGAGAACATTATCCCAGGCGGGACCGTTTCCCCATTCATAGCCCCATCCGCCGGTCGGGATTATACCCGGAAGCATACCGTCGGCCCTCTGTGTTTTGCAGATATTGCGAAGCCACTCGGTGTAAGACTTTTCGGGCGTCAGCGTCAGCAGCATTCTCTCGGCAGATACGGCGGCGTCGCCCGTCCATCCGTTCTTCTCTCTGTGCGGGCAGTCTGTCGGGAAATACCAGAAATTGGATAAATCACTGTTTCTTACCATCTTGCCGAGAGTATTCATTATTTCATCGGAGCAGGTGAAATTTCCCCTCTCCGTCAGCTGAGTACACGCCTGCAGAAATACAAGAGTATCATCCTTGATCTGATCCTGCTCAAGCCCGAATACAACGGCATATCTGAAACCGTAATAGCAGAATGACGGCTCAAATATCTCTTCATCCTCACCCTTGCAGATATAGAGAAGAGACTGACCGTATCCGTCGGGGTAAAATGAGCCTGAATTAACATAAGAAGGCCTTCCGTCCCGTGTCATATGCTCACAGAACTGTATATAGATTTCCTGACCCGGCCTGCCGCTGATTTTAAGGCGCACGATTCCTGCGGAATTAATCCCGAAATCATACATAATTCCCTCTTTGCCGAGCTTGTTGAATTTATACTGTGTATCAAGGCGCATATTCTCTCTGTTCCAAAGACGGTCATCAAGAACGGCGGGGCGGATTTCAACCGCTTTAAGCTCATTGTAAACCTCAATCGGATCCGCCTGACAGTATCTGTATTCTCCTCTCGGTCTGTCGGCTTTTCTGACTTTATCCCAGGAGCTGAAATCAAAACCGGGCTTATTCCAGTCTTTTATCTCTTTTCCGGCATCATAGAAGCATCCGCTTCTCAGATCATCAAAAATCACAGGTGACGGCGACCAGCGGAATGAGGCGCCGATATCGAAGGTCTTCTCATTTCCCTCATCGTCTTCTTCGGTAACAAGAAGCGCAAAGCACGGTGGATTTCTGAAAGGTGCAATGTCAAAATCCCACACTCTGCCGCCGGGGCAGTTCTGCATTCCGTTGCCGAGAATAAGACCTATTGCAGTTTCCTCAGCCTCCCCGATCAAAGAAGTGATATCGTATCTGTCAAAGTAAACAACATCATCCGGGTTTGAGATATAGGGAGCAAGAAGACCTTTTGTAATCTTTTTTCCGTTTACGAATAAATCGTAAAATCCGAGCCCCGTAACGGTTATACTGCATTTTTTGGATCTGTCAAAAACATAACTGCCTCTGATATAAGGAGCAGGCACATGTTTTTCATATGAATTCATTTCATCTGATGCCTTGTAAAAAACAGCGCTGATACTCATAATCATCACCTCAATAATGATATTATCAAATATAAAATATAATTTCAATATTCAATAAAAATAATTTGCAATGTGACATATCATGTGATACTATTTATTACAGAAAATGAAGAAAGAAGGGACTAATATGTCAATTCCGAGAAAAGAATTCCCGAACCCTCAGTTTGAAAGAGAAAACTGGATTAATCTCAACGGCGAATGGGATTTTGAATTTGATTTCGGTGTCTCACTCGCGCAGGCGGATATACTCGAGAGAGAAAACTGGAGCAAAAAAATCACGGTACCGTTTTGTCCCGAAAGCGAACTCTCGGGTATCAATCACAAGGATTTCATACCCTCTGTATGGTACAGAAGAGATTTTGAATTATCCGCGGATAATATCAAAGGCAGAGTATTCATTCATTTCGGCGCGGCAGATTATCTGACAACCGTGTATGTAAACGGAAACAAAGCAGGCTCTCATAAGGGCGGCTACATTTCGTTTTCATTTGATATAACCGAATTTGCAAAAGAAGGCAAAAACACCGTTATTGTCAACTGTGTTGATGATGTCCGCTCCCCTCTTCAGCCAAACGGCAAACAGTCACGTCTGCTTTATTCACACGGCTGCGATTATACCAGAACTACAGGCATATGGCAGACAGTATGGCTTGAATTCACTCCGAAGAATTATATTAAGAATTTCAGGCTCACTCCCGATGCCGCAAACGGCAGTATTATTATCTCCGCGGAGCTCTGCGGAAAAGGCAATTT
>CADBOL010000137.1 GCA_902796295.1 Oscillospiraceae bacterium | reverse complement strand
TTACGCGAATCATCGACTTCTGACCTGTTTCGGATATATCGTAGGCAAACCAGGGCAGCACGTCAACCGCCGCGCCGAAAATCGATATTTTGAGAAGAGTATCCATAAGGTCAAACAGCACGCAGCCGGGATTTTTTGTCTGCTGGGAGAGCGGCTTTGTTTCGTCATAATCCTTGTATACGTCGAGCACCGAGTAATCGTTGCCGTCAAATCCCTTTTTGCGGTAAACCCAGGGAATGAAAAGGCCTGTCACGGCGCCGATTGCTCCGCCCGCGTATGACTGAATGAATCCGAAAGCGCCGTCAATACGCTCACCTATAAGATACTGCTGATTGTCACGCATATCAGACTCAATCGCGGAGTCTATGACATTGTAGGTATCTATGAAGCGGTCAATGGTATATACTATGAAAAATCCGATTGCCGCCCAGGGTTTCTTGTAAAATAAAAAGTAAGACGCGATAAGAAAAACCTGAAAAGTATTCTTGAATATCTTTATGTTTCTCTTGCCGAATTTCTTTATAAACCAAGGGGAGAGAAGCATTCCCCAGAAGTTTGCGTTATATGAAACGGTGTTGAGTATGCCGTAAGTAGTGCTCTTCATAATATGGGCTCTGTAGACCATCCAGTCCCAGATATTTCCCTTGGCGCCTTCAAGGAAATCATTCCAGCCGTCCGCGCATTTTATCCAGAAAATCTTGTTGCCGGCAACCGCGCGCATTGAATTGGCAAAGCTGATTTTTGTTATGCGGCTCTTGGGCAGCACAAGTCTCTCCTTTGTGCCGAAATAGGCTACGAGCACTATCGGCATAAGCAGCGCCACAGGAGTGTATGTTCCTCTGAAATAGCGCATATTGTATTTGTCGCCGTTTTTGCAAAGCACATCGACCATAAGCGGGAAATAGATGTTGCCTATTGTGTAGCCCATTGAGTATATTATGCTCGTGATGGCCATTATCTTTGTGCGTTCCTGGGTATTCGGTGTCATCACGTGCACCATATTTGTAACGCCCGTATTGACCCAGCCCTGCACATATCCCTGAATCTGACCTATAAGAAACAGGGTCGCAATCATGAAGTAAATGCCGAAACGGCCCGAATCCCTGATTCTTTCATAGGGAAGCCAGAGAGAAATGAGCGTGAGAATCATAGAGGGGAGAGCAAGCTTGATATATACCCTGTATTTGCCGTCTGTCGAACGCAGATTGTCGATGATCCAGGCGTTCAGAGGCGTGAGCATATAGCCGATTGCGGTGCAGACATAGCTCATCACCAGCAGCTGGGTATTATTCATCTTCAGCGTCATGCCCGTGAACTGATTTCCTACGCCGAAGCCGATATTCCAGGATATAGCCAGAAGCAGCGCCATCCAGCCGACAGAAAGCATAACGACTTCCCGGTAGGGAACATATTCGCCCGGTCTCGGCTGACGCCAGTACATTTTAAGATCAATTATACCGTCTTTGACTTTGCTGATAAGCTCTTCCACAGAATACTCCCTCGTTTTTATTTACGGTAAAACGGTTCCTCAGCTTGTGAATTCGCACTCAATGGGTTTTCCCTCACCGAGCCACACGTTGAGAGGAGTTACTTTGACCGTGTAGGTTTTGCCCTTTTCGATATTTTCGAATGTATGGCTCAGAGTTTCGGGCATCGGCTCAAAATAATAACCCGAATATATCTCTTTTTCGGCTGCCGCCTTTTTCGGGGAATCTTTGTCAAACAGCGAAATCCTGTATCCGTAAACGCATATATCGTCTTTTGCCTGCGGGAATGTCACCTTGACATTTTCGCCTTCCTTCTCGGCTTTTACAGCTGCGTCTTTGTCAAACTCAGGTACTCCCGCCGTCTTTTTACGCGCGGAGGTGTAGGCGTAATTTGATGTATCAAAGACATCGTTTATCTGATAGATAAGCTGCTTGTCGGGTGAATCGGTGTTTGACGGAGTTCTGAAAAAGTCATCTGTCAGTATGTTGAAAGGCTGAATCCTTACTCTGTTCTGAGCATCAACCTCGACTATGAGATACTGCGCGGCGTTTCTGCTGCCCTCCGGAACGGTGTTGTCGCTTATATCGCGCTCCATTTCAAAGTAGTTAAGAGTTCCGGTGCCGAGCTGAGTATAGTTATTCTGCCAGATTTCAAGAGGATTGTTGACAGGTCCGTGTGAGTGGCCCGAAAAGTTAATGACCTGCGGATATTGAGAATATACCATATGCAGAGGAATCGACATCTGGGTGTACCAGCTTCTGCTGACATATACTGTGTTCCAGATATGACCGTGCTGCATTGTGAAAATGGGCTTGTCAGGGTCAGCCTGCTCGGCTTTTCTCAGCTCGCGGCTCATCCAGTTAATCTGTAACGGAGTGTGCCAGGTATCTGTCGGGTCGGGTGAGATGCCGATAAAATGGAAACCTTTGACAACAACGTGTTTGTCAAGCTCTTCACCCATGTGGCGCACATATCCCTCGTGACCTGTTTTGGCGAATTCATGATTTCCCATAATGGTTATGAATTCCGTGCCCTCGCGAATGCTTTCTTTTACGGCGGAGGTGAGTATTTCATACTCCTCATCGGAGCCGCTGTCACAGTTGTCACCCGCGAGCAGAACAGCATCGAGAGATTTGTAGGACGGGTGGCTGTCGCTGTATCTGTAGGCAGTCTCAAACATTTTTTTTATTCGCTCCGTGTTTGTATTATCCGCCGCAGAGATATGAACATCCGATGTGATTGCAAATCTGAAAACGGGCTCAAAAGGTTTTGCAGTATCTTCCTCAAGATTCTTTTCAATCGTTTCCTGCTTATCTTTTGAGATGAATGATACACCCGAAATAAGAGTGAAAAGCGCAACGGGAACACAGAGTATGCCGATTATTCTTCTTAAAATCATCCGGTTTCTCCTCAAAGATCAATATCGTTGAATTCAATTACCTTATTTGTCTTGCCCGATTCGAAAACGGCCTCGACAAGTTTCATGAGCCTGCGCTGCTGATTGTGGGTTACGATAATATCCTGCTCGCCCCTGAGGCAGGCAAAGACATTTTTGTAATATTCGCCCCAGTCCGCTTTCTGAACGGGCAGGGGATATCTCTTTATCGTGTCGTCGGTTCTGGGCGCCATTGTTTTGGTGATACCCGCGCCCGCTACGATGGGAACGGCGTCTCTGTTTTCCCAGTCTGAAACCATGACTATCTCGCCGTTGCAATCCCAGTCATTGATTACCGCCGAGCCGTTTTCACCGAGCATGTACCAGAGCGGAAGCTCAATGAAATTGCTCGTGGTGACCTCAACATAAAATGAAAGGCCGTCATCAAAAATCAGCGTGGTGCGGAATCCGTCATCGCAGTTTTCATTTGTGACATTGGTAAGCTCCGCATATACCGTCTTAAGCTTTCGGGGCAGAGTCATCATGAGCGCCTGGTCAAGCAGATGGATTCCCCAGTCAAGCACCATGCCGCCGCCGTGCTCGGGCTGATTGCGCCAGTCTCCGGGGACTCCGCGCGACCCCTGAACTCTCGACTCGATTCTGAATACGCGCCCCATGGTATTGTCATCGAGGATTTTCTTCATCGTGAGATAGTCCTCATCCCAGCGCCTGTTCTGATGGACGGTAAAGAGCTTTCCGGTCTTCTTCGAGACCTCGATCATCCGCTCCACCTCTTCCGCATTCCGGGCGGCGGGCTTCTCCGTCATGACGTTGAATCCGGCTTCCATCGCGCGGCAGGCCAGCTCGGCGTGATAGTT
>CADBOL010000136.1 GCA_902796295.1 Oscillospiraceae bacterium | reverse complement strand
TCCGATACCGGCGAGAGATCTGTATCCGGATTAATTTGCGCAGATAAAATGATCCTCTCATCTTCATCATCTATTATTCCGTTGATTTTATCGCTGTTGTATGCGCTTCCGTATTTGATTATATTTGCTATTCTGTTGATTAACACAGTTGTCTTACCGGAACCTGCGCCGGCAAGCACCAAAAGCGGTCCCTCCGTAGAGAAGACCGCTTTTTTTTGCATATCATTAAGATTACTGAAATCTCTTTCAATAACACTTTTTCTGATTGACAGAAATTGTTCGTTTGTCATTATTACCTCAGATAGAAATCTCGTGTGCGATTTTATAAATCTGCGAATTCACCTGACGCTCCATATTGAGAGCCTCATAGATATCGTAGTTTACGATTTTATCATCTTTCATTACAACAACTCTGTTGCCTATCCCCTGCTTGAGAAGCTCAACAGCCTCATAACCCATGATGCTGGCTGTTACTCTGTCTCTCGCGCTCGGTGAGCCGCCTCTCTGAACATGTCCGAGAACTATGCTTCTCGCTTCAACACCGCATTCTTCCTGAATCTTTTTTGCGAGATCGGCTACTCCGCCGATACCTTCGGCAACCATAATAAGAAAATGCTTTTTGCCGGTTTTGATAGTTCTGTTGATTCTGTCTATTACGTGTTTTTCGACATCTGAGCTTATTTCGGGAATAACAATGGCTGTTGCGCCGACTGCAATACCTGAATTGAGAGTAAGGTCGCCGCAGCGGTTGCCCATTACCTCAACTACCATGCAGCGGCTGTGAGACTCAACGGTATCTCTGATTCTGTCTACCATCTGCATTATGGTATTAAGGCAGGTATCATATCCGATAGTATAATCGGAGCTTACTATATCATTGTCAATAGTGCCGGGAACACCGATGCAGGGAATACCTCTGAGAGATAAATCTCTGGCTCCTCTGAAAGAACCGTCGCCGCCTATAACAACAATACCCTCAATGCCGTACTTTTTGCAGGTGGCAATTGCCTTCTGCATTCCTTCCTCTTCTTTGAACTCGAGGCATCTTGCAGTGTGGAGCATTGTGCCTCCGCGATGAATAATATCGGAAACGCTTCTGATATTGAGTTCCTGCAGATCATCCTCTATAAGTCCGCGGTAGCCGTTATTGATACCGTATACTTTCATTCCGCACTCACAGCCGGATCTTACGACAGCTCTGATAGCAGCATTCATTCCCGGGGCGTCTCCGCCACTTGTTAAAACACCGATTGTTTTCATCATAATGATAGTCTCCTGTGATTAATAAATACTTGATTATATTACTCTTTTTAGTGAAAAATGTCAAGAAAAACAGCTTTTATTCGTTAAAAATTACATTTTCTTTTCCCAGTATTCTGCTGAGCTCGGATATCATGGATTTGTCTGCATCGGCAGAGTGAGATTTAATATATTTTCCGCTTGATTTAAAATAATAATATACAGGATAATTACCGCTGAAGATTGATATCAGATTATCGCAGATTCCGACCTGAGGTGAATTGTCACTTTCAAATCTCAAAAACAGTCCCCTGGCATTTTTACCTGATTTTTCTTTGGTATTTTTACCGGAATGAGATGTCATATCATCGGGAATATCTTCAAGACTCTGTATTATAATACTCGGAGCCGTATCATCATTATAAGATACCTTACCGTGTAGAATTATTACTCTTCCTTCAATCAATCTGCTTTTATACTGTTCAAATAATGATGAGAAAGCTATTGCCTCCGCAATTTCCGTTTCATCTTCAATTGTAATAAACGCAATGGTATTATTATTCTTGGTTGTCTTCTTTTTAATCTCCGATATAAGACAGAGAAGAGTAACGACAGAATTATCCGGAAGACTGTGGAGAGCATTATATACAGTGTCGGCTTTTATTGTTTTTGCTGTTTCACTGTATCTCGCAAGAGGATTTCCGGAAACATAAATACCCATTACTTCTTTTTCGAGACGCAAGAGCTCATCCTCAGGGAATTCTTCGACCTCGGGATAATCAAAATCATTTATTTTCTGATTATCATCACCGTAAATATCATCAAATCCTATCTGACCGGAAATATTTTTATACTTCTCCCCTTCTATCTGTTTTAATACAGAATCCAGAGAGAGAAGCATCTGCTTCCTGTTAAGGCCCAGATTGTCAAGAGCACCGCACTTTATAAGGCTCTCACAAGCGCGCCGGTTGAACTCTTTGCCGGTCATTCTTGAACAAAAATCGTAAAACGATTTAAAGTTTCCGTCACGGTTTCTTTCGGCGATGATTCCGGATATCAATCCCCTGCCGACATTTTTCACTGCGGATAAACAGAATATAATTTTTCCGTCCCGGACTGAAAATGAATTTGTACTCATATTGATATGAGGCGGAATTATTCTTATATGAAGTTTACTGCAGACAGAAATATACTCTGCAATTTTATCGGGCCTGTCAATAAAGCTAGTCAGCAGAGCGGCAAAATACTGTTCGGGAAAATGACATCTCAGATAAGCAGTCTGATACGAAACATAGGCGTACGCTGCAGCATGGGCTTTGTTAAAGGCGTAACTCGCAAAGGAAATCATTTCATCGAAAAGCCGGTTTGCTTTATCGGGTTCGGCATTCCTTGCAACGGCGCCGTTTACAAAGGCTTCACGCTCTTTAAGCATAACATCATGCTGCTTTTTTGACATTGCCCTTCTTACGATATCGGCTCTGCCGTATGAATACCCTGCCACTTCTCGGCAAATCTGCATGACCTGTTCCTGATAGATCATGCATCCGTAAGTAACATCGAGAATATCTTTAAGCGCCGGTATATCATATTTGATATTGTCTGGATTTTTTCTGTTTTTAATATATGTATCGATATATTTCATCGGCCCGGGTCTGTAGAGAGCTATGACGGCAATCAGATCCTCAAGGTTTTCGGGCTTCATCTGAGTAAGTACTTTCCTCATACCGTCGGATTCAAACTGAAACACTCCCTCGGTATTGCCGGATGAAAACATATCATAGGTTTTCTCATCATTTAAGTCGAGATTGTCTATATCAAACGAAGGATTGATTTCTCTGACAGAATCACAGGTATCTTTTATGACGGTGAGAGTGCGCAGACCTAAAAAATCCATTTTCAGAAGGCCTAATTTTTCGAGGCCTTTCATCGTGAATTGAGTGACAGTGCTCTCGTCATTCAGCGCAAGGGGTACATAACTGTCAACTGGATCTGCCGTAATTACAATACCGGCCGCATGAGTAGAGGCGTGACGCGGCATTCCTTCAACTCTTAAAGCAAGATCTATTATTTCTTTTGCATCGGGATCATTGTTATAGAGATTCCTGAGCTCAGATGATTCCTCAAGAGCTGATTTTATGGTAACATTAATACCGAAAGGAATAAGCTTTGCTATTCTGTCTGCAGCGCTGTATGCCGTGCCTTTAACTCTGGCTATATCTCTGATTGACTGTTTGGCAGCCATAGTTCCGAAAGTAACAATCTGAGCGACATGATCGCTGCCGTATTTCCGGTTTACATATTCAATTACTTCCTGACGCCTCTCATAGCAGAAATCTATGTCAAAATCGGGCATGCTGATTCTCTCGGGATTAAGAAATCTCTCAAAAAGCAAATTGTACTTCATGGGATCTATTCCCGTAATTCCGATACAGTATGCGCAGATACTTGCGGCGCCCGATCCCCTGCCCGGGCCGACCGGAATACCTTTAGATTTTGCATAACTTATAAAATCGTGAACAATCAGATAATAATCGGTGTAGCCCATCGAATTTATAACATCAAGTTCATAATTCAGCCGGTCTTCATATTCTTTCGGAGCATCGGTTCCGTATCTTTTAATAAATCCTTCTCTGCAAAGATTATTGAACCATTCGATATGATCAATTCCGTCGGGAACATCGAAATGAGGAAGCTTGGTATTACCGAATTCAAAATCAAAATTGCATTTATCGGCAACAAGCTGAGTATTCAGAACGGCTTCGGGATAAAAAGAGAAAGCGGAAAGCATTTCTTCCTCGGATTTTAGGTAGAATTCATCTGTTTCAAAATCTATACCTGTATCCTCTCCGAGAATATGATTGGTTGCAAGACACACAAGGATTTTCTGAATGATACTGTCTTCTTTGTTTATGTAATGAGCGTCATTGGTTGCAATAAGCGGAACATTGACTTTTCTGGACAGATTGACAAGCATACCGTTTACGGTAAGCTGATCTTTAAGGTTATGATTCTGGATTTCAAGATAATAATCTTCACCGAAAAGATTTTTATAACGGAGAGCTGTCTGCTCCGCCTCATCAAAATCTCCGTTAAGTAAATGCTGAGAAACCTCTCCGAATAAACATCCGGAAAGACATATGAGCCCTTCATGATATTTTTCCAGAAGTTCCATGTCAACTCTGGGTTTTATATAGAATCCAGACACCCAGCTTTCAGAGACAATTTTTATAAGATTTTTATATCCGGTTTCATTTTTGCATAAAAGGATAAGATGATATCTCTTGTTGTCTGCCGCATGAATTTTGCTGTGACGGCTGCCGGGAGTAACATATACTTCGCAGCCGATTATGGGTTTTATGCCTCTGTCTTTTGCCTCTTTATAAAAATCAAGAGCACCGTACATTACTCCGTGATCCGTAACTGCACAGCAAGATTGACCCATGCTCTTTATTTTATCGAGCATAGGTCCGATTCTGCAGGCGCCGTCAAGCAGACTGTATTCACTGTGTACATGCAGATGCGTAAATGACATTTTTATTCTTCCGGATTACAGATTATCGGAAATCTCCATTATTTTGTCAATTCTGTGTTTCATTCCCGATTTCGATATGCTTCCCTCGTATAATTCAACAAGTTCTGATAAGGATGTTTCGGGATTTTCAAGTCTGAGTTCGGCAATCTCACGAAGGTTATCGGGCAGAGAATTTAGCCCGACGGTATTTTTGATTTTTAATATGCTTTCAATCTGTCTGTTGGATGCATTGACAGTTTTTTCGATGTTGCATAATTCAAAATTAAGCTTACGGTTGACGGTGTTTTTGACATCCTTCTCTATTTTAATGCCGATCATATATAAAGAAGAATTCTGAGCACCTATATATGCCAGAAAATCTTCAATACTTTCACTGTCTTTGAAATAAATAATATGGTTTCCCTTTCTCATAACATATTTCGGAGAAAGTGAAAGCTCATCCATAATCTTCATCAGATCATTGCTCAGACGTTTAAAAGGAACGACAAATTCAAGATGGTATGTTTTATTCGGGTCAGATACGGACCCGCAGGAAAGAAACACACCTCTTAAAAAAGCTCTGACACAGCATTCATTTGCAAAATTTGCGTAATTGATTCTTATACTTGTTTCATTGGCAGAGTGACCGAATTTTTCAAAGCATTTTATAAGATTCTCTTTGCCGTTAACAGTTGCCGTCATTTTTCTTTTTCCCTGAGTATTGACCGTAAGATCGCAACCGACATATTCATTCATGGATTTTATATATAAGTCAAATACATCTTTATTCTCGGTTGTTATTGATAAATTGTAACTGTTGAAATGCGCAAAAAGCACAAGCCCATAGACTTGTGCATGATGACAGCATTCGGGAATGTTGGTAAGTGAGCAGAGCTCTTTTTTTATCTCAGCTGAAAAAGACATATATCACCTACGTAATAAATCTGACTTCCGGTTCAAGCATAATGCCTGTTTGCTTATATACGGTTTCACGGCAGTGCTCAATAAGATTGCATATATCGGCGCAGGTTGCATTGCTTTTGTTTACAATGAATCCGGCGTGTTTTTCGCTGACCTGAGCGCCTCCGATTGTATATCCTTTGAGATCGCACTCTTCAATAAGCGCTCCGGCATAATAGCCCTCGGGTCTTTTAAAAGTGCTGCCCGCGCTCGGCAGATCAAGAGGCTGCTTTTCTTTTCTTCTTGAAAGCAGATCATCCATTTTGGCTTTTATTTCACTGAAGTTTCCTTCGGAGAGCTTAAACTCAGCCGAAATAATAAAACAATCATTATCCGAATAAAAGCTGTGCCTGTAACCGAAATCGAGTTTATCGGAAAGCAGAGTTTCAATTTTTCCGCCGTGTGTTATGTGAGTAACACTGGAAACAATATCCCTGATTTCGCCGCCGTATGCTCCGGCATTCATAAATACAGCGCCGCCGACAGATCCCGGAATACCGTATTCGCATTCAAGACCGGTAAGAGAATTGTCAAGAGCGGCCCGGCATACCTTCATAAGAGAAATTCCGCTTGAGCATATTATCCTGTCACCGCGGATATCAGCAGATTCAAAGTCGGATGTGTTGATAATAACACCGTCAAACCCGTCATCACGGCATAAAAGATTGCTTCCTTTGCCTATGATAAAATATCTGATATTATTATCATTTACATATTTCAACAGAGAGACGGTTTTATCGGCAGTATCGGGAAAAACCATCAATCGGCAAGGTCCGCCGACTCTGAATGTAAGATAATCCTTAAGCAGTGCCTCTTTTAAAAATCTGATATTATTATTTTTACAAAAATCAATTAATCCTGTCATTACTCGTCGAGAAGAGCTGCGCCTATAATACCGGCATCATTGCCGAGCTCAGCGGATACGATTTCAGTCTGAATTTCAGAATAGTGACTGTATCTTTCTCTGAAAACATGCATTCTTACAGGCTCAAGCAGAGTTTCTTTTTCGTTGGCAATACCGCCGCCGAGGCAGATGAACTCAGGCTGAAGCGCATTTATAATATTAACAATACCTACAGCAACATAATAAACATATCTGTCAACGACTTCCTTACCCGTTGCATCTCCCTGACGCATTGCGTCAAATGCTGTACGGCCGTTGGTTTTTTCAATATTATCTTCAACTATTTTCCACATGATACTGTCCTGATGATGCTTCATGGCATCCTTGGTCTGGCGGATAAGAGCGGTAGCCGATGCGTACTGTTCCCAGCATCCTCTTCTGCCGCAGTTACAGTGCTCACCGTCGATGGCAATAACCATATGGCCCATTTCACCGGCAGCATAGTTGGCACCGTTGATAATTTTACCGTCGATTATTATACCGGAACCGACACCTGTTCCCAAAGTAATGGCAACGAAATTCTTGGAGCCTTTGCCTACGCCCGCAACTGCTTCGCCGAGAGCTGCGCAGTTGGCGTC
>CADBOL010000135.1 GCA_902796295.1 Oscillospiraceae bacterium | reverse complement strand
TGATTCTACTTCACTCGGCGCATATTCGGTAAACGTGGATGAAACTCTGCCCGAAGGATATACGCAGAAGAATACGCACTGCGACAATCCCGCTCACAATCATATTTCACCGGACAGAAGAATTGACGCGTCTGCGGGTCTTCTTCCCGATACTACATTCTATTTCAAGGAGCAGAGACACGACAGGACCGCTTTCAACGATGTCATCCTTAAAATCGCGATGCATCTTATTGCCGATGATGAGATTGAGGATGTCTATTCGCTGCCGGAGTTTCCGCAGTTCCTTTCAGGAAGATTTGTTCTGGATCTGCTTGAACTTATGGATACGGCAAAAGCCCTTAAAGCTGAAGGAAAGAGCAATGCCGATATTGATGCCGCTCTGGCAAAGGCTCAGGCGACATTTGATAATAACCTTGCCTCGGGCGATGAGATAGCGGAGTGTGAAAAAGAGCTTCGCGCCGCCCTTGCCAAAGTCGGAGCAGCCGAGAAGGCAAAGGAGGAAAAAGATCCGTCATTCCTCAGAAAAATCAGCCTGTGGCTTTATGAGAATTACGGCACAAACGGCTTTTCCGAGATGCCCGGTCTCACCGTTAAGAATTTCTTTGAAAAAATCAAAGGACTGTTTTCAAAATAATAATATAAAAGGCAATTAATACGGAGGCAAAAATATGAAAAAACTATTATCTGTCATTATCGCTTTGATTATGGCTTTAAGCGTCTGTTCATTGGCTTTTGCCGGGGAGAATGATAATGTGCTGAAATTCGGTTCGGACGGCAAATTCAGAATAATCAATCTCTGCGACTGTCAGGATACATTTCCCGCACACGAAGAGATGAACGAATTTATCTATAAGATTATCAGAGATTATAAGCCCGATCTTGTTGTTCTCGGCGGAGATAATGCCGTAGGTCCAAAGGAGACCAAAGAACAGGAGATAGAAGCTCTTGTGAAGCCCTATGTGGAGACCGGCACTTATTTCACAATGGTATTCGGCAATCACGATCATCAGCAGGGCTGGAGCAATCCCGAATTATTTGAGCTGTATGTAAAATACGGCGGAAAATATTTCCTCGGCACAAACGAAGTCGATGTAAACGACACGGCTCCTCATCCGAAGGCCGGCACACACTATCTTCCCGTTTACTCCTCAAAGGATCCGTCAAAGGCAGCCTACGGTCTTTACATGTTTGACTCAGGCAATTATGTTTATGATGAAGAGGGCAACGAACTCGGTTACGGCTGCGTTGAGCAGTATCAGATTGACTGGTATAAAAATAACAGAGAGCAGTATAAGGATGATAAAGGAAACTATGTTCCCGCGATTGCGTTTCAGCATATAATTGTGGGAGATGTTTACGATTATCTCTACTATCCTTCGGCAGTTGATCTCGGCTCTCTGGGAAGAAGCTTTTACGGTAAAAACTATACCTTCGTTCCCAAATGTCAGAATTTCACCGGATTCCTCAATGAGCCCCCTTGCCCCGGATATTATAATTACGGTCAGCTTGACGCGATGGCTGAGAAGGGTGAGGTAAAGGCAATCTTTTCAGGGCACGATCATGTTAATTCCTTTGATGTCGAGATTAAGGGAATTCATGTTATCAACACTCCCGGTATAACCTATCATTCATACAGCAGCGAGCTCAATCACGGCTGCCGTCTTATTACATTGGATGAAAACACCGGCGGCTTTGAGTCCGAGGTGCTTACGGTTAACGGCTTTGTTCTCAAAGATGACGAATACGCAAAAAAAATCAACGCGAGCAGATTCGCTTCCGCTTTCTATGAATTCATAGGCCCTGTTCTTATCGCAATAGGCGAAAAGCTTTCGATATTCGGCACCATTATAGATTTATTTTCTAAATAAACAGTAATAAAGGGGCTGCCCTCAGAATTATCGGGCAGCCTCTCTTTTAAGGTGATTATATGCAGTTGCTTGAAATCAATAAAGAAAACTATATAGGTCAGGCGGATCCGTTTATATTGGAATCGCGCGGAAGGTTTTATATTTACACTACCGGAGAAGACGGTATCTACGCCTATTCATCGGATAATCTTTTCTCCGGCTGGAAATCAGAGGGTATGGTATTCACCTTCCCGGGAGTAAAGGATTTCTGGGCGCCCTCGGTTATTGAACTTGACGGCAGATACTATATGTACTGCTCTTTTGAGTTTTACGGAGATACTCCGGACAGAGGAGGGCGCAGGCAGACGATGCACGTGAGTGTTTCGGATAACCCGCTCGGCCCTTTTACGGGAGCAATACAGCTGCTTCATCCTTTTTCAATCGACTCTCATGTTGTGAAAAATGAATCCGGACTGTTTATTTTTTACTCAACCAATGATTTCGACCGCGAAAGAGCGGGCACATATATAGTTGTGGATAAACTGCTTGACCCCTACACGGTAAAAGGCGAGCCTGTCACGGTTGTGGTGCCGACTCTCGATGAGGAAATCTATATGAGAGACAGATACGCTCCCGGCCGCCACTGGCACACTATTGAGGGCGCGTTTTATTTCAGGGAAGGCGAGTGGCAGTATGTCATGTACAGCGGTTCCTGCTATCAGAATGAGCATTATTTCATAGGCTACGCGAGAGCGAAAACAGATGAAACGGACCTGACAAAGATTAGGTTTGAAAAATATCCCGATGATAATACCTATGCTCCCGTATTCAGCTCAAATGAGTGGGAGGAGGGAGCCGGGCATCATTCAATGATTAAATATGCCGGCGAATGGTATTCGGTCTATCACGCGAGAAACAGAGAGGATGACGGGCTGCCCGGTGACCGCCGCAACGCGAGAATCTGCAGAATGAGCGTTGAAGACGGAGTTATCAGGGCGATAAGGAAGAAAGATGGTATTTAATGTGCAATTAGCAATGTGCAATGTGCAATTTTTAATTAGTAATTAGTAATGAGTAATTAGTAATTAGTAATTTAGGGTCGCTTCGCTCCGGATTATGTTGAGTTAGCAGTTAGCAGGGAGCAGTTAGCAGTTTCGGGGTGCGGGTGTCCGGTGGACACCTCTGCCGAAGGCAGAAGCGCCGACCGAGCCGACAGGTGAGACCGCTTCGCTCCGGATTATATATGTTGGTTGTTTAGAGTACCCTTGGCCCTCTCCACGATCGGAGAGGGTGGATTGCGAGTGAAACGAGCAAGACGGGTGTGGACGATATAGTTTTCCGCAATGCGATTCCGAAACTTCTCACTCCTCACTTCTAACTTCTAATTGACAATTATGCATTATGCATTAATAAAGCCCTACATTAAATTCAGCCGCAAACGGTTTTCACCGTTTGCGGCATTCTCATTTTAAATTATAATAAATCTCCTGTTTTAAGCTTTCTCAACCAGTCGGAAATTGTTGTCTTGATTGCTGTCAGCTTTTCACTGAGCATTGCGCTTCTCTGCTCCTGTGTTCCCGCGTTATCAATCAGGCCGAATGTAAAGAGCGATGCGCTGTCAGAGTAACCGTCTGTGAAGTTTGCGGCATAGTCGGCAAATGAGTTTTTGGCGAATTTTTCACCGTCTGTGCGCAGGACCTCGCCGAATTTCCGCTGTAATTCTTCCAGACTGTCATTTTCATAATCGATTTTTTCGATTGATGATGAGCCGTAGAGGAACCAGGGCGATTTGTCGGCATCCGGGCCGGCTCCTTTATAGGTCCAGGTGGTCCAGCTCAGGTTTCTGCTGTTGAAAAGAGAGAACATATAACCGAATGTTGTGAGACCTCTCGGATAGAATTCTCCGATATAAAACGGTGCGTTGTAACCGCAGTCTCTTATTTCGTTAACCTTTCTCAGAATGGTGAAATTGGTGATGTCGTAAAGATGCTCCTGATAGACGATATTTTTCCAGCCGTAAACATCGGGTGAGCAGATAGCCGACGGATCCCAGATTGCCTCCATACAGATAATATGGTCCGGGTCAACCTCTCTTACGGCTTTATAGAGATCGTTGCTGAAATCCCAGAATGTCTGCTGGAAGCTGCCGTCTCTTGTGATGTTTGTGCCGAGCGGCTCATTCATCAGGTCATACATCGCGATGGCGGTTTCGCCCTTGTAATGCTTTGCCATCTCTACCCAGAAATCGGTTACGACCTCTCTGTATCTCTTTCCCTTTTCGGTGTCGTCAAAGAGAGACATCGATTTTGACTGACCGCAGTGGTCGTAATCATTCTGATATCCGGGAAGCCCGTGAAGGTCGATTATAAGATAGAGATTGTATTTTTTACACATGGCGACGGCTTCATCAAGCTCGCTGAAATCGATTTCGCCGTTATCTTTTCTGTACCAGGTGCCGTTGTCGTCTGACTGGAAGTTGCGGTACCATATCGGAAGCCTCACGACATTCATACCGAGAGAAGCTACATTCTTATAGTCGGTTTCCGTTATCCAGTTGCTTCTGTATGTTTTGAAAAGCTCATGAGTCGCATCAGTTCCGAATCTTTTTACGAGAGTCTGATAAACCTGCTCCTCACCGGCGGGGTTTGTGTAGGGGCAGAACCAGTCTTCCATAATGCCCCAGCCGCCGAAATTCGTGCCTCTGAGGATTATTTCTTTGCCGTTTGAGTCAATAATCTTTTCACCCTCGGTGTGAAGAGCTGACGGAGCGGCGGAGCTCTGCGCGGCAAAAGCGGGAACCGATAACAGCATTATTATTAATGCGAGCATCAAGGCCAGAGATTTTTTAAAGGATTTCATTCATGTTGCCCCTTTCTGATTGATAACATTATTCTATACCAATGTTTTGTTATAATCAATTATTATTTCTGATTACAGCGAAATAATTCTGCCGAGTGAAAATGAATAAATCAATGTTTCCGAAACGGGAATTCTCAGCACCTTTGCAAGACATTTGCGGTATGTTTCAAGCTGAGCGCGGTATTCCGAAACAAGCTCCTCTTCACCCGAAACCCTGTCGGTTTTGAAATCAATAATTACGAGCTTCCCGTTTTCTTCAAAAGCACAGTCGACAACGCCTTCAATAAGGATGGTTTCATCATCCACCGCGCCGATATCAATTTCCGGGTATATATCGGTGACAGAGAGATAGGCGTTAAATGCAAATTCCCTGTAAATCTTTTCTGACTTGATCAGGCTTTCAAAAACAGGAGTTTTAAAGAAAGCGCTGATTTTATCTCTGTTAAGCGACCGAAATTCTTTTTCGCTGAGTATGCCTTTCTCCGTGAGAGCTTTCATTTCGGATTCAATATCATCGCGGGCGCGGGAAAGATTGCAGAACTGCATGAATCTGTGAGTAGCCGTACCTATCTGAGCACCGGTCAGTTTATCATTCATGGCAAACTGCGGTTTTGACGTGGCGAAATAACGCTTGTCAAATTTCTTTATACCCAGGCTTGATGCCGTGCTCTTTGCCCTTACGGAGTTAAGAGATTCATAAGGATATCTGAAAGACAGCCTCTCCCTGATTTCATCAAGGATTTTTTGCTTTTGCGATGATTCCGTAACCGGTATGATTTCATCCGTATCTGATAAGCTGTCTGATTCGCTGTTGCCGGATTCGGGCAGTGAATCGATGAGTCTGAAATCTATCCGTGTATCGCAGGCGGAGTGATAATCGTAATTGCCGGCAAGTTCTCTCAACATGCCTGCATCGGGATGAGAGAGCAGGGCAGAGCCTATCATTCTGAAATATCCGTCCATTCCGGACACGGCAGCGGAATCAATCGTATCAGCTCCCGGAATAATACCTTCAAGACCTTTCTCGGCAGAATCATTTGTTGTTAAAATCATTATCCTTTCTTTAGCGCGGGTGAGAGCCACATACAGCAGGCGCACTTCCTCGGATATCTGGGTATTCTTCTTATCTTCCGAGCAGAGTTTCCAGAGGATATTTTTATATCTTATATTATTATCTATGAATTTCATTCCGATGCCGTATTTACCCGAAATGACAAGACTGTCATAGATTCCGCCGAAATAAAATTTCCTCTCGGTGTCCGGCAGTACTACTACCGGAAATTCAAGCCCTTTGCTTTTGTGGATTGTCATCATCCTGACACAGTCCGAGCCTGCCGATGCCGTTCCCGACGGAACTTTAACATCGTCATCATCCAGTTTGGACAGGAATCTGACGAATGCCGATAATCCTTTTGAGCCTGTCTGCTCGAAGGTGTCGGCAAGGTTAATGAATGAATTAATATTTGAAAGCCGTGATGAAGGGTTTTTCATTTTTGATACTATTGCTCTGTATCCGATTTCATCGATAATATCCGCCGTGAATTCGCCGGCAGAGCGTGTGGATGCGATTCTTCTGAGCTTTGCGGTATTTTCAATGAATTCTTTTGCTTTCTCATTCCCGTTTTCGGCGGCTGATACAACGCATCTGTAAAATCTGCCGCGCCTGCCGTCGGCTCTGATAAGAGCCAGTTCATCCGGCGTAAAGCCGTAAACGGGGGAGAGCATTACCGATGCGAGAGATACATCATCGGTAGGATTGTCAATTGTTTTAAGCAGTGCTTTCAGAAAACTGATTTCCGGGGATGACATAAATGTATCTTCATTATCCGATACATACGGAATACCGAGTTCGTCAAACACCTCGCCGAAAGCTTTGCCGCATTTTTTGTTTCTGTAAAGAATGCAGTAATCCGAATACTCAATATTTCGCAATATATCATCGCCGTCGGAGTTTACTTTCTCAACAATCTGCTCTTTGTTGTTTATCGATTCAAGGATCCTGTGAGCAACATAACGCGCCTGATTGTGAAGTTTTTCTTTTTCGTTTTCTCCCGCCGATATTATGCCGACCTCGATTTTTGTATTCCCGTCGGGGGAGTAAGGCAGATCGGGATAAAGATATTCCCTCTCATCATAGTCAACATCGCCTGCTTCTTTTGACATAATCTGCCTGAAAATGAAATTGACCGTGTCGGTTATTTCTTTTCTGCTGCGGTAATTGTTATTGAGATAAACCTTTTTGATATTCTGATTTTCATCCCGCAGAGACATGAATATCTGAGGCATGGCATTTCTGAAGGCGTAAATGCACTGCTTTACATCGCCTACGAGAAATCTGTTGCTGTCATTGTCGGAAAGCGCCTCAAAAATCGAATCCTGAGCGGCGTTGACATCCTGGTATTCATCAACAAATATTTCTTTGTACCTTGAAGACAGCTCTTTTGCAATCTCGCTCCTGACAGCTTTACCGTCTTTCTTTTCAAGCAGAAGGTCTGCCGTAAGATGCAGGATATCATCATAAGAATACGAGTTTTCTTCATGCTTTAATTCAAACAGCATTTCATCGTATTTTTTTACGGCCGAAATCAGAGTTTTAACTGCCGGTTTTATTCTGGACAGTGAATATTCATAGTCACTGACCGAAGAATCAAAGTAGATAAGGTGGCTCTTAACAGCATCTGCATATGATTTTCTTGCCGCGCTTACAGAGGGGACGGTACCGTTTCTCGGTCCGGTCAGGTTGTTTTCAAATCCGGGATTATCTGTTATTCTTTTTATCCCGTCCCAATCTCCGGACTCTGCTGCAGCAAGAATTTTCCTGAGAATTATTTCGTCATTGACAAGCTTATCAGAATATTTCTTTTTTGCCTCTTCGCTTTCTCCGTCAATTATTTTTTTCAGTTTGTCAACTGTGTCAATATACCTTTCAATCTTCTTTTTTGTTAAAGATAAAATATGCTTTCCGATTTCCGTATCGGGCAGCGGTGTATCGTCTTCATATCCGGTTAACAGTGAATCGAGATAATCACCAGGGAAGGTGTGCGCCCTTGACTCTTTGTAAAGCAGAGCGATTGCCTCCTGAGTAGCTTTGTCGCTTTTTTTATTATTCAGCGTTTCATTCAGATATCTGAATTCATCCGGATGCTCTGTGTGAAAATACTCAATTGCGTTTTCAAGAGCCTTTTTCTTAAGAATGTTTTCTTTTGCGCTGTCAAGAATCGTAAAATCCGGGTTTACTCCCGCGGCATTGAAATTATCTCTTACCAGAGCAATGCAAAATGAATCTATGGTGCTTATATTCGCAAAAGGAAGCTTGAATCTGCATTCTCTGAGATGTTTGTTATCGGGGTTTTCGGCGATTTCTTTTGAGAGGGCGGAGAATATTTTTTCTCTCATCTGAGAGGCGGCAGAGCGTGTGAATGTAACAATAAGGAAATCTTCAATATTGCAGGGGTTTTCTTTTCTTGTAATTTTTCTTATGATTCTTTCAACGAGAACAGCTGTTTTGCCTGAGCCGGCCGCCGCGCTGACAAGTACGGTAGTGCCTTCGGATTCAATGGCCTCAAGCTGACCTTCATTCCATTTTACGGAACTCATTTCGCTTCCTCCTTTCCAAGAATTATCTTCTTTGCCGCCGGTTCATCTTTTTTGAATTCAACCGTTTCTATACCGTCTTCATATCCGCATACAGATCTGAAATCACAGTATCCGCAGGGAGAGCCGGAAGCGCTCTCTCGCGGCAGAGCTCTGATATATCCCTCTCTGAGCTTTGCCGCCATCTCTGTAATCAGAGCGTCAATGATCTTGTTGAGGTTGACAAACCCTTCCCGGGAGAGCGAGTTTCCTTTTATAACGCCTTTTCCGTCTATGCTCGCGGGAATGTATCTGCCTGAGGCATCGTCTTCCATAAGTGTTATTGCCTCTTTATCCTCAGCCACAACTCCGTCCATTCTTGAGCTTTTCTTTTT